>JALWJV010000110.1 GCA_026996955.1 Deltaproteobacteria bacterium | reverse complement strand
GGTATGCTTTGCAGGAGAGACAGGGTATGAGGATATTCCCTCAGTCATGAGCCGATTTGTAATGGGACTCGGGGAGTGGCTTGAGGATTTTCATGAGTGGCATTTTTCAGTCCACCCGGATACTGGCAGGCGTGGCATAGTCCTTTGGGATGGAAAAGCCCGGAGGCATTTTTTGAAACCGGCCCAGGAAGAAGAACTTTTTTTTCAGATGGCCCAGATACTTACCCTCTGTTTTAATCCCTCAACAGCCCGGCAGGTGTCCCAATGGCATCACGCAGCGGGCGACTTTATTGTGAAGGTCCGGACTGAGCACATTGAAACCAGGCTTACCACAGTGCGGGTTTATCAGCCGCTTTTTGATTATGGACAGGGGGATACTGATGAGCTGTTTATTATGCGGCTGCTTTTCTTTTTTCTAGACCTGGGTGTAAGGGCAAGAATGGACAGGCTCGATGGAATCGGGGAGCCGGTATGGGCTGATGACAGGTTTATTTATCCTGTTATAGACGGATTTTTTCAGGGTCTTAAGATGCACGAAAAGTGTGGAGCAGTGACAGGAGAACAGACAGATGGGTTTCGAGCCTTTCTTTCTGCCATGTCCTTTGATGATTTAAGGGAAGTTTTTACCCCTCTTGAGAGACTTTATAAGGAGGAAAACAGCCTGGACAGAAAACTTGTTACATTAAATCTTGAAGCCCATGCGGAAAATTTTTATAAAGCTCTAAAGGGCTTTCTAGCGTAACGTTTTGGGCATTTTGGGTGATTAGCAGATTCCAGCTTCCTGCTGGTTCACAAACTGCAGTTTGGGAACTGTGGATTGGAAGCTCCTGCTTCCTTAAGCATAAAACAGTGGACTTTGAGCCAACTTCAGAGCACGGCTGAAATAACCTTTTGTAAACATGACTTCCAACGGCAATGACAAAACACAAAAGATGTCCTACGGCGGACCTCCAATGGTGCGGATTGATGGCGCACTTGCAAGGAAGATGCGGGAGGACCAGGGACTGACCCAGCTTTACATTGCAACTGTGGTAGGTGTTACAACCGATACCATTTCCCGTTGGGAGAACAGAAAGTATCCCTCTGTTAAAAAAGAAAATGCCCTGAAGCTGGCCGAGGCCCTTGGGGTGGAGCTGGAAGCCCTGCTTGACAAGTCAGACACACAGGAAAATGAGCCTGATGGAAAGACCGAGGCCGGAGAAGTTGCAAAGGAAACAGTATCTGAAGTCAATGACAAGGCCGGTGATGCACCAGTTGTAGATGCAGGAGGTCTAATCCATACTTCCGTAGAGAAACAGGTCTTTTGGAAGCGTATTGTTGTGGCTGGTATGCTGCTTGTTATGTTGGCAGCCGCAGGATTTTACTGGTATCTCAAGGCGGATTTTGGCAAGCAAATCATTATTACAGCAGACCGAATACTTCCCCCTCATGTCCCTGCCGGCGGGACATTTCCGGTAATCATCAGGTTAGGAGTATCATTGCCGGATAAGATTTCTCTTATCTTGACAGAACACGTACCAGAACAAGTTGATATCATTAAGGCTGTTCCTGACTGGTCTGCCTCTACCCCTGACAGGAAAAAAATAAAGTGGATAGTAACTTCGAGCAGCGGTGCCGATTTTACAATCTGTTACATGGCCCGCATATCTTCCCGGGCAAAAAAGGACAGCTATCTCATGTTCCAGGGTGAAGTTACTTCCAGTCTCACCGGCAGGCAGATATTTCAGGTTAACGGTTCCACAGGTATAAGAGTTGAACCTTTTCACTGGGCTGATACAAACAGTGATGGACAGATTGATGATGAGGAGATCCTGCGGGTGTTTGATGAGCTGGGAGATCGCAAGGGGCTAGCCTTTGGCCTTAAAGAGATAAAGGAAATCTGGTCATCAGGGGGGTACAGATGGGACAGGAAAAAACGAAAATATATCGCAGTAAGGCAGGAGACTGGCAATGAAACATGAAAAATATTATTCTTGCAGGCAAAGGGGCAGCAGGGGGAGTTTGCTAGTGGTCAGGCATTTAATGCGTTTTATAGTGGCATTTCTAATGTGCATGGTCCTGTGTGCAGGAGTGTATGCCGGAAATGATCCAGTGACTGCAAAATTCAAGGATAAAAAGGGAAAGCGCATTGCGGTTCTAGTCAAGGCATCATCACCGGTGCCAGGATCGGTCATATTTACTTTGAAACTACCGGCAGGCGTAAAACTTGAAAAGGCAAGCCCTGAACCTGGCAAATATGACACCAACAGGGGAGAGGTGAAGTGGCTTCTCAGGGGATTAAGCCCTGGAACTCACAAAATAAAGCTGAGTTTTTCAGAAAACGTCAACAGTGATGATCTTCAGGCAGAGATAAGGTACCTGAACTCTGTAACAGGCAAGCTTTCAATCTTTCCTGTTGGCAAGTGATGAAGGATGGATTCCCTTAACGGAAAAGGGGGATAACGAATTATTCCTGTCTGGCAGGTTGCTGTTTCATGAGTGCTGTCTGGAATTTTTGTAGCTGTTTCATGTAATAATCCCGGTTATGGGAAGCTTTAAGAATGGCCTCCTTTTCAGTTTCAATGGCCTTTTCAATATATCCATTCACAAAAAAACACTCCGCAAGTGTATCCAGTATGTAGCTGTCCGGTTTGATTGAGGCTGCCTTTATGGCAAGCATCAGGGCCTCCTGGGGTTTTCTGAATGCCTTGTCCTCTGATGTTGCATAGAGCCATGCAAGGTTGTTAAGCGCAAGCGGATTGTCCGGTTCCACCTCCAAGGCCTTGAGATATGCCTGCACCGCACGGGCATACTGTTTTCTTTCTGATAAAACCTGTCCCAGCATGAGATACCAGTCAGCATTTCGCTCTCCATGTGAGCTGATCTGGTTAATGTAGAGGCGGGCAAGGTTTATGTCTGCACTTCTCTTCCACGATTTAACCGGCAGCAGCCCCGGCAGCATGAAAAGTACCAGTGCCAGGGAAATAAAAGTGGTCTTTGCCTTTCGCAGCCGTTTTTCATGGCGGTTTAGCAATTCAGGAACCTGTGCTGCCTGATAAAGGAATTCAACCCTTTCAGCAATGCTGAAATGATGCCAGCTTGGTTTGTCCCTGGTGCCGCCTGAAAAAAGGGCAACCTTTTCTAGGGCCGCAATCATGTGCCAGGGGTGTCCCTGTGTTCTGAAGACAGACATATCTGCCTGGCGCTCAAAGTTTCTCATGAACCATCCCATGAGATACCTGAAGTAGAGGACGATCATTGCCATCATGGGCAGCGCTGCGGCAAGTGCTGCAATCTGTTCCGGTGAATCTTCAAGTTTTATCAGAAGTGATACAAAGAATTCTCTCGATGTGAGCCATGACCACGCCGGATCCATAAGCCGGTACATAATTATTGAATATGCTGCCAGAAAAAAGACGTACCAGAGTATGTGATGCTGCCTGACATGTTCTGTCTCGTGGGAGAGAACGGCCTCTATCTCCTCAGTTTTAAGATATTTCAGGAGACACGGCGTTATAAAGATGTACCTGAATCCGGGTATGATGCCCACCACAGCGGCTGTACATGCCCTTCCCTCTCCAAGTGGCCAAATGTATATTTCATTAAACGAGATCCCTGTTTTCCTGATAAAATCCAGCAGATCACGTTTAAGCGCACTGTCCGGCATGGGGATGCATCTCCAGATCTTTTTAAGAATCGGAGGCACCAGAAAGGCAAGTATCACTGAAAATATCGCAAGGGTAAGGAGTGGAGAGAAACTGGAATTGAAAATGGAGCGGAGCCAGGGCGGGGCGAAATGGGCTGCAAGCTCAAAGCCGATACTGAGCAGGAAGTACGGCACAAGGGCAGGCAATATCATGTTGAAGCGCTCCCTTACTGCCCGGGACATGCCCTGCTCATGAGCCGTACGTCTTTCAGTAACCTGTGCAGTAGCCAGCCATACTAATGCAAGGTACAGGAAATATAGCCCCAGCCCTGCAAATTCTTCCAGCATATTGATTTTTTTGAACCACGGGATGATGCCAAGCATGTCCTTGACATCCAGGAGATAGAAATCCACAAGCAGGGGAATCAGTGCCAGGGTTTCCAGTTTTTCAGACAGGGTGTGAAGCCTGGAGATGGGGCTGCGGTTAAGCAGAATCCGTACAGTGAACCACCATAAAACCGTTTTGGCAGTCCACAAAAAGAGCCCCTGTGATAGCGGAAATGCCAGTGTATGGTTGCTGGGTGCGCCTGTAATCAGCACAAGCGCTACCATTAGTGTGATGATTTGACCGTAGGGCATAGCCTATACAGATTACCATCTGTAACAGATTCATCAAACAGAAATCGCTGCTGAAATTCTTCAGAGTCACTCCAAAACAAGACCAGTCACTACGTTGAATTGATACAGATTTTGTAAAGAAGAGGCATTTATATGCCGATTGGATAAACAATGCAGGAGTGTTTCAAGGCTGCAGGCGGTTTGATGCCTGCCTATCTGCACAACGAGAGGCATTACAGTGATGAATCTACAAATTGACTGGCAGAGTATTATTGAAAATCTTCGTTCAGAACATCTCATAGAGCTTTTTCTCAGTCGCGATCCAGTAGAAATCTTTACCAATCCCTGGATTGTAGTACCATTGCTCGTGGTTACGGGCATTCTTTATTTTCTTAATTTCAGGAAGGTAATTGCAGTGGCCGCAGGCATGGGTATGATGTGGATAGGGTTCTATTACGGTATGCCATATCAGGGAGAGCCTTTAAATCTTGATAATGTGCTGGTAATTGGCGGAACCTTTGTAGGGGTGGCGGCATTTTATATCTATATATTCCTTATAAAAGGTGACTGAGAGATATCATGAACCTTATTGCTATAGTTGCCTTATCCGTTACTGCATGTGTAGTAATTGTTGTTCTGGTACTTGTTGCCAACCAGAAGAGCGAAAAAAGGGGCGATGAAGGCAGGCATGGGGGTGCTTCAGGGGGCATAGGGCATGTTGCTGCCAATCGCAAGGCCGACCACCAGACCCTTTCATTCAAGGCTACGAAAACTGAAGAATCTGTTGAGAGCAAGGTCCCGCTGGTAAGTTGCAAGGGACGCACTGTTCCAAGCCCGGAAAGACCAGTAACAGATACGGATGCCGTAATAGTTGATCTGATTCGTCAGGCGCCGGAGCTTCCAAGTGCAGTTCTTGAGCTTTCGAGGGCACTGCGTGATCCGGAGGCAAATCTTCACAGTATAGTTGAGCTGGTCAGTACAGACCCTGTCCTGTCGGCAAAGATACTCCGTGTTACTAATTCTGCTGCTTATAGTCTGCAAAAGATTACGTCGTTGCAACAGGCAATTGTGCTTTTGGGGTTTCAGAATATATGGATTCTTGTTAACCAGCTCATGACTTCAAAGGTGTTGCAGCCATTTGCCAGGTTAGAAAAGGACGAGATGGCAGTGCTGTGGAAACATGCAGCCGCTGTTGCAGTCTGTGCCAAGCAGATCCTTCTCTCAGCTGGTTACGTAACCCATGAGATTGCCCCTACTGTGCTTACCTGTGCCCTGATGCATGATGTTGGCAAGTTCCTGCTCAGAGGGCTTCAGCCGGTTCGAAAGGAAAATGACGATCTGGAAGAGGGGCGGGAAGTTATTTTGCCAACGGTTATTGACGAAGAGGGACGTTATGGCATAAATCATTGCAGGCTTGGTTACCTGCTTTCAACTTACTGGAAGCTTCCGGAACAGGTGTGCACCACTATAGGTTTTCATCATCACGCCTCGTTTGACAATTACAAGGAGATTCCGAGGCATGTCCTTCCCGTTGTGGCAATGGTAGCCCTTGCGGACAGTGTTGCCGGCGCTGCCGGATACCATGATGGAAGGCCGGTTGCCATTACAGCGCTTCCTGAAG
>JALWJV010000109.1 GCA_026996955.1 Deltaproteobacteria bacterium | reverse complement strand
GAAGTAGCGTCTGGGAAGCTGGACACGAATGGCATGTTTCAGGCGGTCTGCCTCATACTCGAGTTTTGATACCTTGTTCTGCAGTGCTTCAAGCTCGTCATACTGTTCATTTATTACCGCATCAATGAGCGGCTGGATCAGCTCGATGCATTCATGAACCTTTTTTGTATGTTCCACCAAGGGTCCAAAGGGAGATTTGCCAAAAAGATCCTGAATAAGTCCCATGTCTGCCTCCTGAGCGATGGTTGTTTGAATAAAATTATTGGGTTAACCTGCCTATATTTTCAGGTTTTTCAAGTCATATTCTGATTGCAAGCCTTAAATACTCTGGTGTCCCGTGAATTGCAAGCTAGTTTTTTTCTATTTGAGAAAGGGGGAACATGAGCTCATCAGTAAACCTGAACATGACAGTTGGTATGTTTTCTGATAATTAGCCTGCTCATAAATAAACATGATTGATTTTATTTTTACATCCCAAACAATTCATGACTGCATACTGCCTGCACTGATATGCATGTTTGCTGCATTTGTACAGGGCACAAGCGGGTTTGGCTCTGCCCTTGTTGCAATGCCTCTGCTGGTCATGATCATGCCTGCAAAGGTGGCTACACCGCTTTGTGTCCTTATGGGTACAATTATCACCACTGACCTTACAATAAGGCTTAGGCATCACGTTGACATAAAGACCGTTGGAATCTTTACAGCAGGCTGTATCCCGGGTATTGCAGCCGGGGTTTACCTTCTGGGAAATTTTGATGACGAGCTTATGCGAAGGCTTCTGGGGATCGTTCTTGCCTCTTATGCATGCTGGGCGCTTTTTATCAAACTGCCCGTACTTAATCTCTCAAAGGCCTGGGGCGGGTTTGCCGGTTTTGCAGCAGGAATGCTTGGAGCCTCACTCAGTACAGGCGGGCCTCCGGTAATCGTTTACTGCTCCCTTCTTGGCTGGAGCAGGGATCGCATGAAGGCCACACTTTCAGCCTTTTTTCTGGTTGCCAGCATAATAATAGTAACAGCCCATTTTGTTGGAGGTTTTATAACAGGAGAGGTACTTGAGATTTTTGCAGTAAGTGCCCTGCCTGTGCTTGCCGGAACTTGGGCAGGTACAGCCCTTTATAACCGTATGTCACACCACACCTACATAAGGCTGCTGCTGACTCTTCTTCTCATGGCAGGTTTGCTCCTTGTAATTTCATGATATTGGTGGAAGAATAGGTTACAGTATCTTAGGTTTTGGCTGATCCCACAGTTTTATTAAACAACTATAATTCACTGGAGGAATCAATATGTCTGACTGTCTGTTTTGCAAGATGGTTTCAGGTGAGATCAAACCTGATGTTGTTTATGAAGATGATGATGTCCTGGCATTTCGTGACATAAATCCACAGGGACCGACCCATGTGCTGGTTATCCCGAAAGAGCATATTGCCACCATTAACGACCTTCAGGAGCATCATGCCGAGCTTATGGGGAAGATCTACCTCACTGCTGCAAAGGTAGCAGCCCAGGAGGGCATTGCAGAAAAGGGCTACCGTACAGTTATGAACTGCAACAGGGACGGAGGCCAGGAGGTGTATCATATCCACCTTCACGTAATTGGCGGCAGAGGCATGACATGGCCTCCAGGCTAATATTTCAGGCATGTCAGCAGAGATAAAAATCTATCAGCGGCGTTTCGGTGCATACGTCAGGAACTATTTATCAGGATTGATACCGCCTGAACTTCGGGGTATGGCCGCTTTGAAAGTTGTCCATACCCAGAGGGTAAGGGCTGAGATGAAGCGGCTGGGGGGGCGAATAGGCCTTGATAAAAGGCCGCTTTTCCTTGCAGAGCTTGCAGGGCTCTTTCATGACATCGGCAGGTTTGAACAGCTCAGGCGTTTTGGCACCTTTGAAGACGCCCGTTCTGTGGATCATGCAGCCTTCAGTGCGGAAGTATGTCTTGAAAACAGCTTCTTGAAAGAGCTTGCAGGTGCTGAATGTAGGCTAGTGATAACTGCCATTCGCAGGCACAACATGAAGACAGTGCCACCTGCTTCAAGCTTTCTTGAGAGCGTTTTGACCATGCTGCTAAGGGATGCTGACAAGCTTGATATATGGCGGGTGTTTAATGACCATTACTGCAGGCAGGGCAGGGAAACGGGAGAGGCCGATTCTGTCCTGGTGCTTGGACGCCCTGATACCCCGGGAATATCTCCACAGGTTGCTGCAGATATCATGGCAGGCCGCATTGTTGACATTGCCAGTGTGAAGAATCGGAATGATTTTTCCCTGGCAAGGCTTGCATGGGTGTTTGATATCAACTTTGTGCCAACCCTTGAGGAGATCAACAGGCGTGGGTATGTCCAGTCGTTAAGGGATTCTCTGCCTGAATTTGATGAAAAGGATCAGCTTTTTCAAAGGGTGGGGCAGTACATTGATGACATGATTGCCACCAAAACCCCTGCGTGTTAAATACCTGTGCATGCCCGTAATTTTGGTAATTTGAACCTGGGTTGAGCGATTGTCGTATGAACCTAAAATCATTTCTTCAAACTTTTGAAACGCTCAATTCAGGTTGAAGGGAGTTTAATCTTTTATGAACTATGAAGCTGTTATAGGTCTTGAGGTGCATGTCCAGCTCAAGACCAGTAGCAAGATATTCTGTTCCTGTGTAAACAAATTCGGGTCTTCCCCAAATACCCAGACCTGTCCTGTGTGTCTTGGCATGCCAGGGGTCCTTCCAGTGCTTAACCGCAGGGTGGTTGAGTATGCCCTGAGGATGGGCATGGCAACAAACTGCAAGATTCCAAAATACAGCCAGCTTGCAAGAAAGCACTACTTCTATCCTGATCTTCCAAAGGGTTATCAGATTTCACAGTATGAGCTTCCCCTGGTTGAACACGGCTGGGTTGATATAGAGGTTGATGGCAAGACCAGGCGTATTGGAATCACCAGGATCCATATTGAGGATGATGCAGGCAAACTTATTCACGATGAATCACGGCCTGTAAGCTATGTTGATCTCAACAGGACAGGGACCCCTCTTATAGAGATAGTAAGCGAGCCGGACATAAGAAGCCCTGAGGAGGCTGCTGCCTATGTGAGGAAGATAAGGCAGCTTGTGCGTTATCTGGGAATCAGTGACGGCAACATGGAGGAGGGAAGCCTCAGGTGTGATGCAAATATCTCCCTTCGTCCAGAGGGGCAGAAAGAGTTTGGCACCAAGTCCGAGTTAAAGAACATGAACTCCTTCAAGAATGTGCAGAAGGCACTTGAATATGAAATAAGGCGCCAGACCGCACTGCTGCTTGACGGGCAGGAGATAGTCCAGGAGACCAGGCTCTGGGATGCCGGTAAGGGTGTTACCCACTCCATGAGAGGCAAGGAGGAGGCACACGACTACCGCTACTTCCCTGACCCTGACCTTGTTCCCATTGAGATAAGCGACCAGTGGATGGAGGAGATAAGGGCAGAATTGCCCGAGCTTCCTGATGAGAAGCGCAGGCGCTTTGTGGAGCAGTATGGGCTTCCTGAGTACGATGCCTCGGTTCTGACGGTTTCAAGGGAGACAGGGGATTATTTTGAAGAGGCGGTAAGGCTTTTTGATAATCCAAAAAGCGTTTCAAACTGGATAATGGTGGAACTCATGAAGCTCCTCAAGCAGACCGATGTCTCCATAGAACAGTGCAATGTTACACCGGCATATCTGGCTGAGATACTAGCCCTTGTGGACAAGGGTACAATCAGTGCACAGATGGGCAAGGAGGTGCTGCAGGACTGTTTTGAGACCGGCAAGTCCCCTGCGTCAATAGTTGAGGAAAAGGGGCTTTCCCAGGTAAGTGACGAGTCAGAGCTTGAGGCAGTTGTTGCTAAGGTGATGGAGGCAAATCCCAAGGAAGTTGAACTGTACCGTGGTGGCAAGAAGAAAGTTCTCAGTTTCCTCATGGGACAGGTGATGAGGGAGACGAGGGGCAAGGCAAATCCCAAAAAGGTGAATGAGATTTTCAGAAAGATGCTTGAGGGATAATTGTGCAGCGTATTAACAGTAATGAGGGGTCGTAAATGGTCTTGTTTTTCTGTATCATTCAGAGTCACTCCAAAACAAGACCATTTACTGTGCTGATCATTCATAGCGTTTTAGAGATGCTTGAGGCATAGGTCTGTGATACAGGTCAGGGAGTCTGTTAAACAGTGGACGACACAAGAATATTTGAGATTGCCAGGGAGGCAGGGTCAACGGTAATTCCCATGCGCTGGTCAGGGGGGCGTTTTTCTCTCCTTGACCAGAGGCTGCTTCCAGCAGAGGAGAAGTGGATCTTCTATAAAAATGCTTCACAGGTTGCTGAAGCCATAAGGGATATGGTGGTGCGTGGAGCACCTGCCATTGGTATTACTGCGGCCTTTGGAATGGTTCTTGCCGCCAGGGAGGCAGGTTCGCTTTCAGGCCAGGAATTTCTTTCCAGATGGGATAAGCAGGCAGCCAACATGATTGATGCCCGTCCCACTGCTGTCAATCTCAAATGGGCAGTTGACAGGCTTTCCCGGGTTGCTGCAGTTGCTGTGCAGACCGGAAGCTCAGGCAGAGAGGTAGCGGAGATCCTGGAAGAGGAGGCAATGGCAATCTGGGAGGAGGATATCCGGGGCAATCTGGAAATGGGGCGTCTTGGAGCCGGGCTTCTTCCAGAAGAGGGCGGTGTGCTTACCCACTGCAATGCAGGGGCGCTTGCAACAGGCGGTTATGGTACAGCCCTTGGAGTTATCAGGGCAGCGGTGTCCTCGGGCAGGAATCTTGAAATTTATGCAGATGAAACCAGGCCGTGGTTTCAGGGTTCACGCCTTACCGCCTGGGAGCTTATAAAAGATGGAATTGACGTCACCCTTCTTGTGGACAATGCTGCCGGGCTGATGATGAAACTTGGCAAGGTGAATGCCGTTGTGGTGGGCTCCGACAGGATAGCGGCCAATGGAGATGTGGCAAACAAGATAGGAACCTATCAGGTAGCAGTGCTTGCCAGGCGGCACAATATTCCATTCATAGTTGCAGCGCCTGTTTCAACCATTGACCCTGACATGCCCTCAGGTGATGCCATCTCAATTGAGGAACGCCAGGGAGACGAGATAGTTTCCGTTGCAGGCACGCGTATCGCTGCACAGGGCGTCAAGACTGTCAATATGGTTTTTGATGTGACTCCAGCAGAACTTGTCACAGCCATTGTCACAGAACGGGAAGTGCTAAGGCCGCCATATGGACCGTCTATACAAAAACTCTTCTCTTGATAATCACATCCGGCTGGTGGCAAATGTCTATGATGCCCATACTGCAGCCCTGTTTGTCCGCCCGCCCCACAGCACAGTCATGGAGCTTGCTGCAAGAGAGAGCCTGAGCCGCCAGTTTATCCCTGACTGCTGTATTGAGCCTGGTTATGGTCTCCTTGGTTGGGTGGCAAAGGAGAACAGAAGACTTCACGTTACCAGCTTTGACAGAGATACCCGCACACTGGGCATATATGCCACTGACGTAAAGATAAAGGCGCTCCTTGCATCTCCACTTCCTGGAGGGCGGGGAGTGCTCATGGTTGACAGCCGGAATCGTCACGCATTTCCTGAAAAAAAACAGAAGATACTGGACGATTTTGCAGCATCTGCCCTTGACCTGTGGGACGCTGCTGTTTGTGTCAAACACCTTGAGTTTCACCGCAAATTCTGCAGCACCGTTCTTGTAAAGCGTCAGGGCATGATGGCGTGCATTCAGAGTCTTGCCAAACTGCTTGGGCTTGATACCGTGCTTGCAGCCACAAGGCTTAAGGGTGAGGAGCGATATACCCTTGAGCGCCTGTGGAGAAATGGGCGTGAGGATGACAGGCTCCGTGGCAAGCAGTTCAG
>JALWJV010000108.1:4420-5938 GCA_026996955.1 Deltaproteobacteria bacterium | reverse complement strand
ATAATGGACCGCATAAGAGACGAGGCAAGCCGTGAGGCATGAAAAACATGCGCTGTCTAATGGCCTATGTGCCGCACTGCCTGCTGTCAATCTGATCCCAGCCTTACATAATACCTTGACTTAACAATCATTTTTTAGTATTAAAAATAAATTGTACAGAAATTGGGAGTATCTGTTCAGCGGATTTGCAACTGCTTCAAGGTGAAAACAGTACAACAGACCTTTAGTTGCAACATTTAAACAAGAGAGGGGGCACCGAAACAATGACACTTACAAAAGCTGACCTGGTAAACAGACTGTGTGAGCGCAATATCCTGACGAAACCCGAGGCAGTAAAGGCAGTAGAGACAGTCATTGAGCTTATCAAACAACGGCTGGAGTCAGGTGAAGATGTACTCATAAGCAGCTTTGGCAAGTTCAATGTTAAAGACAAGCGTGCCCGCCGCGGCAGAAACCCGCATACCGGAGAAGAGCTGATACTTGCACCCCGCAGAGTGGTCACATTCCGGCCCTCAGGGGTGTTAAGAAAAAAAATAAACGAGGGTGAATCCTGATAAGCTTATCATGAATTTCACCATGCAATCTGATAAGTTTCAGCCGGCCTTGCATTCAGCATAAAGCTGACCGCAGGCCGCTGAAATATCTCTTCCCTTACTCTTTCTCATAACCGCGGTGTAGTTCATGGCCTTCAGCACCTGCTGAAACCTCCCCATTGCCTCATCACTGCTCCTCTCAAAGGGGATACCCGGACTCTCATTAAATGGAATCAGGTTTATCTTGGCAGGAATTCCCCTGAGCAGTTTGCCAAGCCTTCGGGCATGCTCCACACTGTCGTTAATATCTTTTAACAAAAGGTATTCAAAGGTTATCCTTCTCCTCTTTGAGACCGGATATTCCCTGCAAGCCTGTATCAGTTCCTGCACATTCCACCGCCTGTTAACAGGCATGATTCGGTTTCGCGTCTCATCATCCGGTGCATGAAGGGAGACAGCAAGGCCCACATCCGTATCTCTGCCAAGCCTGAGCATTTCAGGAACAACGCCGCATGTTGATACTGTAATCCTTCGAAGGGAGAAGTTAAGGCCCAGGTCATCTGTAAGTATATCCAGGGCTGATATCAAGGAAGAGTAGTTTGCCAGGGGCTCGCCCATGCCCATGAAAACAATGTTTCTTGGCCACATGTCTCTGTCTGTCAGCTCCATCACCCCCAGTGCCTGCCCGGCAATCTCATAAGGCTCAAGGTTTCGGCGAAACCCCATCCTTGCGGTATGACAGAAACGGCAACCCATGGCACACCCGGCCTGGACTGACATACAGAGGGTTGTATGATCCTTTTCAGGTATAAGAACTGTCTCAACCACGTCATTATCCTGAAGTCTCCAGGCAAACTTGCGGGTACCGTCTGATGAGACCTGCACTGCTGCCAACTCAAGGGGCAACAGAGCACCCGAATTTGCCAGTTCCCTTCTCAGAGGCTTGGAAAAATCAGTGGCCTGCTCAAAATCATTAAAGCCCGGG
>JALWJV010000108.1:0-4410 GCA_026996955.1 Deltaproteobacteria bacterium | reverse complement strand
CGCCAGAGCCACTTAAAAAGCTGCCTTCCCCTGAAGGAAGGCATGCCACGCTCCATCACCCAGGCCTCCAGTTCTTTCCTGGTATAATTTCTATATATCAAGATGTCCTACTTGAGTTTTCTCAACAACTCCTCAGCCTTGACACGTTCAGGAAAATCCTTCTTTGAGGCAAGTGCCTTTTCCAGATACTCCACTGCCCTTGCAGCCTGACCGGTGGCATTCAGGGCAACAGCCATGTGATACTGGATAGTGGGATTATCCCCTATGCCTTCAAGTGCCCGCTGGAAATAGGAGATGGCAAGATCATTATCCCCCTTAAGACTGAGTACCCAGCCGTATGTGTCCATTACAGAGGGATTATCCGGCGCCCCCTTTCTTGCAATACGGGCATAGGTAAGGGCCTTGCTCAGTTTAACCGCTCCGCCCTCCCTTGCAAGCAGCCATGCAAGGTTGTTTGCTGCAGGCACAAATTCCGGATAGATCTCAAGTGCCTTTTCATACATACGCTTTGCCTCTTCCAGATTGCCACGCTCCTGCTCAATGGCACCGATTGACATGTAAGCACCTGCATTATCAGGCTTTACCTTTATGATCTCCTTGTATTTCTCAAGGGCCTCCTCAACATTACCCTGCTTCATGTACAGCCTGGCAAGGGCAGAGTATGCACCAACATTACGGGGATCCTTTTCTATAATATCCTTGAATACCTGCTCTGCCCTGGCATACTCTCCGGTTGAAAAGAGTATATTTCCCTTAAGAAGTAGTATATCCAGGTTGTCTGGTTCTCTAAGCAGCACAGATTCACAAACCTCGATTGCCTTCTCAGGTTTTTTATCTGCCATGTAGAGGGATGCAAGCAATATGGTGCCTCTGTTAAAGTCTGGATATTCCTCCACCAGCCTAGAAAGCAACGCCTCTGCCTCAGGCTTCTCCCCCTGTGCCACCATCGTCCTTGCAAGCAGAAACATTGCCTCCGGGTCATCCGGTTTCTGGTCAAGCACTTTGCGGCAATCCTGCTCTGCCTTGTCATACTGCTTTGAAAGGAGCATGGCAGTGGCATGCATGAGCAGGGCCTTCCTGTTACCAGGAGACAATTTCAGCACCCGCTCAGCCGCAGCCTTCACCCCTTCGGGGTTATTCTGACGATAGGCAAGGGTAGCCTTCAAAAGCCACGCCCTCTCTGACTCAGGATTCTTCCTTAAAACCTGGCTCAGATCATCCTCTGCCTTTTCCAGGTTGCCAAGCTCAATGTTTGCCGCAGCCCTGAAATACAGGGCTTCAACATTATCCGGCTGTAATGCCAGTATCTCATCAAGGGACCTGATTGCATCTTCAAACTTCCTGGCCTTGATGGACAGCCTTGCCTTTACCACCAGGGTAACCAGCTGCTTTATCCTGGCATCCGGTATGTCAGATGCCACCTCCAGGGCCTTTTCCGGCCTGGAGTGCTGCATGTAAAAATCAATAAGGGCCATGTAGGGCTGGGTCTTGTCAGGGGATACTTCAAGTGCCTTTCTAAGTGCCTGTTCTGCACCGGTAAGGTCACCAGTCTGAGCAAGAATCCTGCCCTTAAGCATAAGAAGCTGCATATTATCAGGATTCTTGGCAAGGAGCTCATCGCACAGCGCCACAGCATCCCTGCCCTTCTTCTGCACCATGTAAACCGCTGTAAGCAGCCGTGCAGCCTTAAGATTACCAGGCTCTTTTGAAAGCACCTTTCTGAAAAACTCCTCAGCCTTTGCATAGTCCTCCTGTACAGCATGGATACGGCCCATGAGCAGCAGTAGCTCGCTGTTATCCGGGGCAATTTCAAGTGCCCTCTTGCAAACATTCAGGGCTGAATCCGGCTTTTTAAGGCGAAGTAACGCAGTAGCATTAAGTAAAAGTGCCCGGATATCGTCAGGCCTCAAGCCAAGCACCCTTGTACTCTGCTCCCTTGCAACTTCAGGCTGATTAAGCGCCAAGGCAGCCTCTGCCATGAGCAGCCTTGCCTGCCATGCCTGAGGACGTTTTTCAAGAACCGTGGTCAGATCATCCATTGCAAGCTGAAACCGCCTGCTCCTCATGGCCACCAGTGCCCTGAGGTAATAGGCATCGGGATTATCAGGCTGCACATCAATCACCCTGTCAAGGGCGGCGCGGGCATCATCAAGGGCGCCATCCTGCATGGCAAGCTTTGCCTTTACAATTAGAGCCTGCGGAAAATCAGGCGCCTTCTTGAGCACCTCTTCACTCAACTTACGGGCTTCATCCGACTTCCCCTGATCCAGGAGCAGCATTGCAAGGCGCGCCTTAAGGGCAAGATTTCCCGGGGATGCAGCAAGGGCCTGTCTGAGGGCATCCTCTGCAGCAGTTACGTTTCCAGACCTTGCCCTAATATCTGCAAGCATGGAAAGCACTGCACTCTTATCCTTCAAGCGGGAGAGACTCTCTTGAAGCACTGCCTCTGCCCTTTCTGGTTTCTTCTCCTGCAAATAGAACCTGGCAAGCATGATAACCGAATTGACATTCTCAGGGTCTTCGCTGACCATTGCCTGAAACTCTTTTTCAGCCGCCTCCTTGTCTCCCCTTGAATTATAAAAGGCACCAAGAGCAAGCCTTGCCCTGAATTTTTCAGCCTTGGTCTTTGCAAGGGAAAGGGCCTTCTTTAAAGCCTCCTCCGCCTTTTCAGCATCTTCCCTGGCTGACCATGCCCTTGCTGAGGCCAGATAGACCTGCATGTTATCCGGGGCAAGCTTCATGGCCTTATTCAATAGCACCATTGCATCATCTATCTTCTTCTGCTGGACCAGAAGGCTTGCCTTCAGTGTCAGTGCATCCACATTATCAGGTTTCTGCTTCAAGATGGCATCAACCTGTTCCTCAGCCTTATCAAACTGTTTACTCAGGACAAACAGGTTTGCAAGCTTCAGGCGGGCATCGATGTTTGAAGGATCCAGATCAACGGTCTTCTGAAGCTCAGCAAAGGCACTCCTCAGATCCTTAAGCTCCAGATAGGCCAATGCAAGCTGGTAATGGGCTGGGGCGTAGGAGGGATCAATCTGCACCACATTTTTAAACTCGATTACTGCCTCACGGTACTTCTGATTTGAGGCATATTCCGTGCCCCTCTTGAAGTGAGACGCCTTTTTCTCTTCAGGGCTGCTGCAGCCTGCCAAAAAACACGAGACTGCCAACACGGCCACGAACAGAAACGGCAATATCCCAAACCTGCCCCTATATTTCATCATGATTATGCCTCCTTAATAGATACCCAAAAAATCTTCATGTTAGCCCTGATCAGGCCTGTGCCTTAAGGGATGACTGGCCTGTACTCTCAAGGACACTCATCCAGAAACGGCTCTTCAGGTTGACCATCTTGCGCCGGCTTGTTGCCGCATGCAGCGGAACGTGCACGTACCTGTCATTCCAGTAGCTGACCATCATTGAGGTCTTACCTGCCATGGCAGCATGAACAGCGTTCTGCCCCAGGTTACCGCAGTAGAGCCTGTCATCCACATTGGCAGGCACACTCCTGATGATATAACTGGGGTCAATGTACCTGACAAAGACCTCTTTTTTCAATTCAGCAAAGTGCTGGCGTATTCGATCCCGCATGAACAGACCGATATCACCAAGCTTGACATTTCCTGAAGGGTCCCGTTCCTGCTCAGGTCCGCTAACATATTTCTGTCCTGCCCCCTCTGCCACAACCACCACTGCGTGCGACCTTGCATCAAGCCTCTTTTCCAGTGCGTCCAGGAACCCGCCAGGCCCTTCAAGATCAAAATCACTTTCAGGGATAAGGCAGAAGTTGACCTCCCTCAAAGCCACAGTTGCTGCCGCAGCAATGAAACCGGAATACCGGCCCATGAGTTTCACCAGGCCGACACAATTTGGTGCGCCGGTAGCCTCTGTATGGGCGCACCTTATGGACTGACATGCCATCTCAACAGCAGTATCAAAACCAAATGTCTTTGATACAAGGTAAATATCATTATCAATGGTCTTTGGCACGGCAACAACGGATATCTTTGAGCCGCGCCTTTTGATCTCATCGGCAATACCGGCCCCAGCCCTGAATGTGCCATCACCACCAATAATAAACAGGATGGAGATATTCATTCTCTCCAGGGTGTCAACCATTACGTCCACAGGCTGTGGCCCCCTGGAAGAACCAAGGATAGTGCCTCCATACTCATGGATACCGTTGACACTATCAACGGTAAGCTCCATTGGCTCAAGGCCGTACTCCGGGTTTAATCCCCTGAAACCAAACCTGAAACCGTAAATCCTGCGAACTCCATACCCGAAGTGGAGCGTCAGCACTATTGAACGTATGACATCATTTATACCTGGACAGAGGCCACCGCATGTGACGATGCCGCAAGACAGATTTGAAGGCCCAAAGAATATCTCCCTGCGAGGCCC
>JALWJV010000107.1 GCA_026996955.1 Deltaproteobacteria bacterium | reverse complement strand
GGCTTGATGTAAGGAGCCTGGACAGGCGGGGCGGCGGGCTCTTTGGTGCAAATCCGCTTACCGGCTCAATTGGTGTTGTCACCATCAACATGGCTGCCATGGGGTTTCAGGCATCATCTCAGGAAGATTTTCTCCAAAGGCTTGAGCGCACAATGGAGATTGCAAGGACAAGTCTTGAGAGCAAGCGAAAGGTTCTGGAACACTTTGCAAGTCAGGGGCTCTATCCATACACAAGATATTATCTTAGAAACATCAAAAAGAGGGACGGCAGGTACTGGAGCAACCATTTTTCCACCATTGGGCTGATCGGCATGAATGAGGCCTGTCTGAACCTTCTTGGCCAGGACCTCTCAAGCAGCAAGAGTGTGGAGTTTACTGCCAGGGTACTTGATTTCATGAAGGAGAGGCTTTTAACCTTCCAGGAACAGACCGGAAACCTTTATAACCTTGAGGCAACTCCAGGGGAGGGTACTGCATACCGCCTGGCACGGATTGATCAGGAGCGGTTTGAAGGCATCCGTGTGGATAACAGGCAGGCGACAGGTGTTCCATTCTATACAAATTCAACCCAGCTTCCTGTGAATTTTACAGATGATGTAATCCAGGTTCTGGACCTGCAGGAGCCTCTACAGTCCAGATACACAGGCGGTACAGTCCTGCATGTCTTTCTGGGTGAGGCCGTGCCGGATCCGCAGGCTGTCAAGGAATTTGTGAACATGGTCTGCCACAACTATTCCCTGCCGTATTTCACCATCACACCCTCCTTTTCCATCTGTCCTGAGCATGGATACATTAAAGGTGAGGTGTCTGAATGTCCGGAATGTCAGGGAAAGACCGAGATTTATTCAAGGGTTGTTGGGTATCTCAGGCCCATGAACCAATGGAATGAGGGAAAACAGGCGGAGTTTTCAATAAGAAAGCGTTTTTCCCTTGAAAATGGATAACTTACTTGTAGGCGGCTTCACACCGTTTACGCTTACAGATTACCCCGGCAGGATTGCAGCCATAGTATTCACCCAGGGCTGCAATCTTGCCTGTCCGTTTTGTCATAACAGGTCTTTGATACCTTATAAACGCCCAGGGGTTGATGACGCTTTAAAAACCAGGAAGGTCCTTGACTTCTTGGCAGAAAGGAGGTCCAGGCTCCAGGGCGTTGTTATTACAGGCGGTGAGCCCACGCTTCAAAGGGGGCTGATTGACTTTCTGAAGGCGCTCAGGTCCCTTGATTATCAGATCAAACTTGACACCAATGGAACACGGCCTGATGTGCTTGCGCAGGTGCTGAATGCAGGACTTGTGGATTTTGTGGCTATGGATCTTAAGGCCCCCTGGAGCAAGTACAGTCTTGTTACAGAAACCGCCCTTGATGTGGACAGTGTAAAAGAGTCTTTCTCCCTGCTTTCCTCAAATCCTGTTGAGTGCCTGTTTCGCACAACCTTTGTGCCAGGGCTTCTTGATGAAGAAGACCTGCGTGAGATAAGGGCAATGATTCCTGAAGGAGTCAGGTATAAAGTACAAGATGTTGTGAAAAGGCAATAATCAGACTATTCATTATGGTGGAGTTCAGCCACCTTTGCCAGTAATGTTTCCATTGTATAAGGTTTCTGGATAAAACCCGCCAGTCCCTTGCCTGCAAAACGATTTGTTGCGGTCTGCTCATTATAACCGGAAGACAGTAGCACTTTTACATCAGGTTTTATTCGACGCATCTCTGAAAATGTCTCCTCGCCCCCCATGCGTGGCATCATCATGTCAAGCAGAACACAGCTTATCTCATCTCTATGTTCTTTTAGTTTTTTTAAAGCCTCAAATCCATCGTGGGCCTTTATAACCTGATATCCCCCTTTCTGGAGTATCATGCTTGCAACATCCAGGATCATCTCTTCATCGTCAACAACAAGGACCTTACCCCCGGTTTCCTTTGGCTGTTCTGCCTGCTTCTTTACATGGAGATCGATTGGTTTTGTTTCCACTGCTGGGAACAGGATTTTTATAGTTGTGCCCTTGCCTACCTCAGAATACACCTTGATAGCTCCTTGATGCCCTCGAACAATGCCAAGGATGGCACTCATGCCAAGCCCACGTCCGGTGAACTTTGTTGTAAAGAAAGGCTCAAATAATCTGCTCTGCGTCTCCGCATCCATGCCACAGCCTGTATCTGAAACTTCAAGCCAGACATATTTTCCAGGCCTTACGGTAGTATCTTCAACATGTAGCGAATTTATATAATCATCGTCGGTATCCATCACACCGGTTGAAATAACGATTGTGCCATTTTTTTCGCCTATTGCCTCGCTTGCATTTATTACAAGATTCATAATGACCTGCTGAAGTTGGGCCACATCTGCGTCTATAGATGGGATATGTGGAGAAAGTTCATAGCGCATAACTATGGTCTTGTGAATTGAGACCTCAAGAAGACTGCCCATCTCTTCCACCATCTGCGACAGATTTATGGGCTGAATTACAAACTTGCCCTTTCCTGAGTAGGCCAGCATCTGTTTGCACAGATGTGCTGCGCGATGGCTGGTTTTTTCGATGTTTTCCAGGTACTCACTAACCTCATCCCTTGAATCTGTCTTACTCCTGGCAAGAGAGACATTCCCCATTATAATCCCAAGCAGGTTGTTGAAGTCGTGGGCAATTCCACCTGCAAGGACACCAAGCGCCTCAAGCCGTTGCATGTGAGCCATTTTTTCATGGCGGCGTCTTTCCTCGGTAATATCCCTGTCAAGTACAATCTGGTAACGAATTATACCCTGGGTATCATAAACAGGTGATACCCGCCTTGAAATAAGCCGTTTTTTACCTTCAACCTCTAAAATTACCTCGCCTGTCCAGACTCTCCCTTTAAGGATCGTTTTGCGAATTTTATCATACAATGCGCCATCTTGTTCTACCTGGCTCAACATTGCTGCAGAGCTGCCTGTCAACTGGTCAACATCTGTCCCATACAACTCGGCACATGCTGTGTTTGCCAAGATTATGTATCCATTTATGTCAAGCACCATAATAGGTTCAGCGTTCTGCTCTATGGCGGTCCGAAGCAAG
Organism: Deltaproteobacteria bacterium; assembly: GCA_026996955.1. Classification (GTDB taxonomy): domain Bacteria; phylum Desulfobacterota; class Dissulfuribacteria; order Dissulfuribacterales; family QOAL01; genus S144-17. Next base: position 2,887 of record JALWJV010000107.1, on the reverse strand, counting down.
GCGTTTTCCTTTTCAGCTTTTATGCGGTCGGTGATATCTTCATGCATTATAACCACATGTGTCACCTGACCTTTCTGATTTTTTAACGGAAAAAGATTCGCCCTCAACCATAATGGCTTACCCGGGCCGGGATACCCCTTGTTTTTTGTTGGATTATAAAAATGGGCATCTATGAACACCTGCTCACCAGCAAAGGCCCTGAGGATGCCTTCCATTTGACCATTTTCTTCAAGTTGGGAGTCCTTAAGGACGTTGTAGTCAGCAAGTTGTTCATATTTAGCATTCCACATTTTTTCCCATGCAGGATTTACAAGTAGGCAGGTGCCATCAGATCGGAAAATCTGTATGCTAATGGGCGCCTGCTCAATAAGTTCCCTGAAACGCCCTTCACTCTCCTGGAACCTCAGTTTCTGTTCATCAACCGTGCGAACCAGTGTCCTGGTTCGTTCATCATTAATGCGGCATAGGTGAACGGCCTTTTGCAGGTTACCCATTACAGGTTCGAAAATTTCAGCCCAGGGCACAGAATAATTCGGTTCTTGCTTTGAAAGCAGAATGATTACCTGTTTATCACTCACCATGAGCAGCAGGGCACATTTCCAGGTATCGGTATCCATTCCAAGGGAACTCAGTAGCTCTCTGTTAGTGGTCCACCCTGGATGGAAATTCTCAATGGAAATTTCTATCTCTTGCCGGGATGAGAACAAGCCTATGGAATGGAGGACTAACCACGATTGCTCAACACGTTCTACCCATATGGATACAGGAAGGCCGGTATGGAGCATAAGACGCTGCATAATGCGCATAATTAATGGCTTGGCGTGTACCTCTGCGCCAATTGTGGCAACGAGATCGTAAAGGACAGGATATATCAGTTCCGGTTTCATAAGGAGTATCTTACTATCTCTATTACGGCATTGTGAAAAAGGGGATACTGGTCACGCATCGTTGTCCCTATCTCCCCAAGAGACATAGCGCCAAAACAGGGACCAATGGCACTGGAGAGTATATCCAGTTCCCTTTGACATCCCTTGGCTCCAAGATGCATGTACCTGCCTCTACAGTAAAATAATAATGATTCATCTCCCGGAGATTCCTTCACTCTACTGACCAGGCGTTCTACGCCTCTGATGAGATCATCTGAGGGTCCGTTCAGAACTTTCAATAACGCATTTGGAGGGATTTCACCGATACAGAAAATCTCTCCCTTTTCGTTGAAATTAGAGGGGATACGTATTAACAACTCGCCATTTGCCCTAACAATGCCAAAGGGGAAATGGACAGAATAGGAGTAGAAATTGTCTTTTGAAACCTCAACCTGATAATTTTTGCCAATAAGCTCCCTGTAGCTGGAAAATGCTGGCCTCCAGTCAAGTGTACGGATCAGGTTGCCTGTACTGCTGGTGGCCATAAAAGTATCTTCTGTATCGGGAAATCCATGTTCCACCATTGCCTCGGTGGCATTTGGCAACATCAGTACCAATACACGTCCTTTTTCAAAAGATGTGTGATCAAATAAGCAGGGATTGGATTTAAGTGTTTTGGTGCCTGCATTTGCCCCACCATAGGCATAATGTATGCCTAGTTCTGAATAGATCTGCTCAAGCCTGGTGGCAATGTCAGGGAGCAGGGCATCAAATATCATAAACAGGGTAACATCATCTTCCCTTTGCTCCTTAACCCGTGATACCAGGTTGTGAATGGCTCCATGAGATGAAAGCGGTTCTGATAGAAATACCCTTGTCTTCTCTGGCAGGGGCATAAGTACAGCCCCTTTGTCCGTGATCTGTCCCCCTGCGATCAAGCCAGGAAAGATCGCACCGCAGATAGGGATTTTACGCCCTGTAAACAGGTTTTGAATTGCAGGCACAGCCTTCTCATCATCTGAGGCAACCAGAGCGAGTACCGGGCGGTTACCGAACTGTTTCTGCCACTGTTCCACGGCAATTGAAAGCGGCTGGCCGTAGGGATGCTCAACATACCTTATTTTTAAAGGATCGCTCATTTTTACTCCTGACCTTAGTTGCATTGATCATTCACGCAAAATAGGCGGCAACTATCTTTACTGCCAACAATCATAAAAAGTATCCTGTCCCAGAATGAAGGTTCTAAAATGGGAAACTATATTACCATGTAATCCCTTTTATTTTATTGAAAAAATTATTTTTTTACTCTGAGCTTATGGTTAAGTATCGATTGTCTTGAGACATAATATGTTTTGCTACGCTTTACGTCTCCCTTGTACAATGCTATATTTTTTATATAGGTGAAAAAATTTCATATAGTCAAAATAGCAATATAATTATTTATTGCCTTGATTTCATGGGAGATGTTATAATATAAAATATATCAACTTCCGTTAATTATCCAGAATATAGTCCTTTAAAATTGTAGCTCAACTTGCGTTTTTACCTGATCTGATGCATAACCCGACGCTAAAAAGCCTGTTGTATAACTGAAAATCTGCACTTGCTAGATGCGCTGAACAACAAAATATCTTGTGTCTATTCTGCGTGGTCAATGGTCTTGTTTTGGAGTGACTCTGAAGAATGCCATAGTTTTTCTTGGCTAAGCGCAGCCATGAAATCACGTTGTATAGGTGAGGTATCAGCTATTTTCGCGATTTTGGCTTAAGCGAACCGTAGAAAAACAAGAAATTATTCACCGGAACGGAAACCAGACCGTTTACGAACCTTAATTAAGGTTAATGCTCTGATGAACAGTTACAATTCAGGAAACACTAGTTTTAGAGGGAGTCCACGATGAACTGTTTAGACACATGGCGGCATGGTGGCAAGCTGTTATTTGTTTCCAGCTTTTTTCTTCTCTTGGCGGTCTGTCTGCCCGGAACCGATGCCTGGGCAGATAGCTGTGAGGAGATAACCGT
>JALWJV010000106.1 GCA_026996955.1 Deltaproteobacteria bacterium | reverse complement strand
CTCCAAAACAAGACCACTTACCACGCTGAATAGATGCGCTTTTCAAGTATCAAGGAATATGGAATTTTCTTCCACAAGAGAATTTTTTTTCTTCTAATGGTGCATACATATTAAAAAAAATGGTTATAAACGCTATTAAAAACACCCTTTTTGGGGAAAATGCATGGCACCCTATTTGCATTAACGCTTGGTTATCAAGAACACAAGGGGGGGACTTGTGAAAAATGTAAGGGCAGCAGAGAGACGGAGGAGTTATCGCGTCCCTGCCAAAATATCTTTAAAAGTTAAGGATATGCAGAATGAATCCTTATCAAAAGCCCGATCCGTTGATCTCACACCATACGGGGCGCAGATAGAGAGTGATATTTCCATGCAACAGGAACAACAAATAGAAATTTGGCCTGATGATAACAGCTCAGGAGACAACAGTGTTACCAGGGCCACGGTCAAGTGGGTAAAATCCCATGATGGCAAGTTCAGAAGCGGTATTGCCTTTGACGAAAAAAGTGACTGGCTGGTTAATATAGCAGCTCTTGTGGATGATTCCGGACCTGAGGCGTTGGGTATGCCTCTGTTAAATGCAATTTTAATGGGGGTGGAGGACGGCATTATAATTCTTGATGATGAGATGAAAATAGTCGCTGCAAATCCTGCCCAGCCATTTTGCCCACAAATCAGACATGATGAATTACCTGGTAGATATCTTGGTGAGGTAAGTAACCTACAGGATGCTGTTACATCACAGGGCAGGCTGACAGACATCATACAGTCTGTTTTTCAGACAGGAGAAGCACGCAAAGTACACATTGATGGGGTTTTAAGGGCAGTAAACGGCCAGGACAGTCAGTTCTCATTATATTTAAGGCCGGTTACTCTGCCCGGCAACAAGTCAGGTGTCATGTTGCGTGCCCGCAATATAGCGTCTTTTTACAGGCTTCAAGAGGAGATAGATTCCAAGGATGAGGACGACAGGTTACTCAAGTACAAATATATTACCCTTGGGCAACTTTTTGACGGGCTGATTGAAGACATGGTTAACCCAATATCGGCAGCAGTTGGCCGTCTTGACCTTATGTCCATAAAGCTAGAAACCCTGATTCAAAAAGGCACCGGAGCTGATGTATCTCACCTAGAAGCCCTAAGCACAGATGTAAATGCTGTTCAGGCAGTCCTGATGCAAGTTACGGAATTCTGCAAGGCAGCAATCAGACGCAGAAAAGATCCTGCTGGGACTAACAGGATTTTTTCCATAAATACACTAATTGAAGACGAACTTAGAACTCTTGAGCTGCACTCAAATTTCAGAAAGATTAACAAGAAACTTTCTATCAACAGGGAACTTCCCCTTATTGAGGGAGATTATTCAGATTGGGTGAATGCATTTATTGCGCTGTGCCAGGCCATTATCCGCAGGGTAGCTGCCATGCATCATAAGGAGCTTGAGATCAAGACATACGCAGAAGATGGCTACAATGTTTTAAGTTTCACCCACAACGGCAAGGCATTACCGTTAAACCTTGAAAATGACCCAACATTAAGCATTCTCAAACTTCTTCAGCAGAAATACGGAGCAGTAATTACAGCATACGGAACCACGGGCAATCAGACAATATCCATCAAGATAAAGCCTGTGGAGATGTCAGAAAAGACAAACGGGAAAAACTGACCACCTGAACAGCGTTATGCCTCATGCACTTCATAAATCCCCCCCTTTTTATGAAGCACATGCAAGATGTCTGCTGAGGCAAACTATGAAAGGTGCTGTTTGATTGAATTTTTGAGCTCTGACATATCAAACGACTTGACTATATAGTCATCAGATGCCCAGGATGCCAGATCCTGCTTGTATTCAGGATATGCCGAGCTCAGGATGACAGGCACATCAGGTTTTGCCTGCTTCATCTGGCGTAGCACTTCAATGCCGTCAATTCCCGGCATGTTTATATCAAGCACCACAAGATCAGGCGGGGTCTCCTCAAATTTTTTCAGTGCCTCCTCCCCGTTCATGGCAGAAATCACCTGGTACCCTTCATCCTCCAGCTCTTCCCTGTACAGAAGCTGGATACTGTCCTCATCATCCACCACCAGAATTTTTTTTGCCTCTTCTGACATCTTATAACCTCCTTGAATATATCATTCCTGCCATTATTCCTCTTGATTCCTGCCTCCGCGCAAACTCCGCGCACACTCCTCAGGCAGAGACGGATTGATATAAAACTCCGTCCCCCACTCAAAACCGGCGATGGTGGTGAGCTTGGGCATTATCTCAATATGCCAGTGGTAATGCTGCAGTGAATCCTGGTGAAGTGGTGCGGTATGAAGCATATAGTTGTAAGAAACGCCATGAACCACACTGTTAAGACATTTCATGGTTTCTGAAAAGATCTCAGCCAGGCTGCTGAACTGTGAATCACTCATGCTTACAAACCTGGACTGGTGGATTTTGGGCATGACAACCATTTCAAAGGGTGCCCTGGAAGCAAAGGGACATAAAGTGATAAATTCATCATTTTCACAGACTATTCTTGTCCCCTGTTTTCTCTCCTGGTGAATTATATCACAGAAGGCACACCGTTCCTTGTAGTCATAGTATCTCAGACAGCCGTCAAGTTCTTCCTGGATACGGTTCGGAACAACAGGCAATGCGATGAGCTGGGAGTGAGAGTGCTCCAGGGATGCACCGGCACTCTTGCCGTAATTTTTAAAAATTATTATGTATCTGAATCTCCTGTCCCCGGAAAGGTCAAGGATGCGGTCCCGGTATGCCCGGAATATCAGTTCGATTTCATGATGAGCAAGCTGATAGATATTTGAGTGGTGATCAGGGGTCTCAATAATGACCTCATGGGCTCCGATGCCGTTCATCTTGTCATAAATGCCCTCACCACGCTTGTTCAAATCTCCTTCTATGATCAGGGCAGGAAACTTGTTGGGCACCACCCTCACCTGCCATCCGTCACTGTCCGGAATATTATCCTCCCTGCCGTAAGCCAGTACCTCAGGGGGAGTTACCCCTTCGTTTCCAGGGCAGAGCGGACAGAATCCACCCTTGGTCTTATCCTCCTCAACAATAAAATCGTACGGGCGATTACCACGTTCCTGGGCGATAATAACCCATCTGCCTGTAATAGGGTCTCTTCTAAGTTCCGGCATTAAAGTTCATTAAAGACCCTTGGCCTTTTCTTCCTGCTCCTGTTTAGCCTTGCACTCAATACACAGGGTAGTTACAGGTCTTGCCTCAAGACGTTTTACCCCGATCTCTTCACCGCACTCATCACACTCCCCGTAAATACCCTCATCAATACGTTCAAGGGCTGTACGAATCTTCTTGATAAGTTTACGCTCTCTGTCCCTGATTCTAAGCTCAAAACTCCGGTCTGACTCAGCAGCAGCCCGGTCAGTAGGATCAGGAAAATGATCATCAAGTTCGGTCATCTCCCCAAGGGTCCTGTCTGCCTCGCCCAGCAGTTCATTCAGTTTGTCTGTAAGTATCTTGCGAAAATATTCTAATTGGGCCTGATCCATATTAACCCTCCTGGTTTTCTTGCTTTATATCACCTTTCAAACTCTGGCTGGAGCTTATCCATGTTCCACTCTTGCCACCGGACTTGAACTCAAGCATAACAGGCCCTATCACCATTCCTTTATCAACTGCCTTACACATGTCATAGATTGTAAGGGCAGAAACAGAAACAGCGGTAAGGGCCTCCATCTCGACCCCGGTTTTACCTGTAACAGAGACAGCGGCGGTAATATTTACAGCATAATTTTCGTTATCATAATCAAAATCTATTTCAACCGAATCTATTGGCAGGGAGTGGCAAAGCGGAATGAGTTCATCAACCTTTTTGGCTGCCATGATTCCGGCTATTCTGGCAGTGGCGAACACGTCCCCCTTTGGCACCGTACCCTCACGTATCATTCTGAATGCCTTTGGGCCCACTGTAACCGTGCCCCGTGCAACAGCACGGCGCGGGGTTTGAGGCTTACCGCCTACATTAACCATCACAGCCCTGCCCTGCTCATCAATATGGGTTAACCCCTGTTTCTTCATGAAGCCTCGTGTCCTGCGTGTTCAGAGGAGTGTCCCGTTGCCTTTTTGAAGAGTTTTTTAAAGAATCCGCCCTCTTTCTTTTCCTTTTCAATCTCTTCAAACTCCCTAAGCAACTCTTTCTGGCGGTCAGTGAGACCTGATGGAATACGTACATTTATAAAAATTACCTGGTCCCCAGATCTTCCGCTTCTGAGGTCAGGACAGCCTGCTCCCTGAATTGTTATGGCATCCCCGTTCTGTGTACCGGGCTTTATCTCTATCTCATGCTCATCCGGGATGCCAGGGACCTTGATGGTGCAGCCAAGGGCAGCCTCAGTCATTGAGATTGTCTCACTGCTGATTATATTATTTCCCCTACGCTGGAAAAACTCATGGGGCTCAACATGGACGACAATGTACAGATCACCACGAGTCCCGCCTCTTCGTCCAGCCTCACCTTCATCTCTAAGCCTTAAACGGGAGCCTGTATCAACTCCTGCAGGAATGTGCACCCGCACCCGCTTTCTCTGCTGAACTCTGCCCTGACCACCGCATTTGCGGCACTGCTCTGTAAATGTCTGCCCTTCACCTGAGCATCGTGGACATACAGACGACACCCTGAAAAAACCCTCTGTGCGAATTACCTGTCCAGCCCCATTACAGGTGGGACAGACAATGGGCTGACTTCCCTCAGCCCCTCCTGTTCCGTTGCACGACTCACAGGTTTCAAGCCTTACCAGTTCAATCTCCTTTTCTGCGCCAAGAACCGCCTCCTCAAACGAGATAGTCATATCATAGCGGAGATCTGAGCCTGGTTCAGGACCTCCCCTGCGTGCACGGTGCCCGGTGGAAAACCCGAAAAAATCCTCAAAAAGGTCGCTGAAGGAGCTGAAAATATCGTCAGCCCCCCTGAAACCCTGGAATCCGGCGCCTTCAAGACCGGCATGACCGTGCATGTCGTAGAGCCTGCGCTTCTCCGTATCGCTCAGAACCTCATAAGCCTCAGCAGCTTCCTTGAACTTTTCCTCAGCCTCTTTATCTCCAGGATTGCGGTCCGGATGGTATTTAAGCGCAAGTTTTCTGTACGCCTTTTTTATTTCCTCATGAGTAGCGGTTCTCTCTACACTAAGAATTTCGTAATAGTCTCTTTTCATTATAGGTAAACAGTTTCTGTACTATATATCTTTAACCAAGTCGTCACTGGTTAACAGAGCAGACCCCGGTTGTGTAGATAATTCAAAGATCTAAACAGACAGACATGTACTACATATGTAAATCTGAATTTTCGGAAAAAGCCTTGTTTTCTTGCTCAGGAACTCGGCAAATAACGCCAACCAAACGGCAACATACCAGACGCCTGCTAAAGTTAATTTACTGACCGACAGGTTTGGATGTATCTGCCTGCAGACACTGAAATATTCTCTGTTCCTCAGCCTCTCTTGCAAGCTGATCCAGATTTTCAAATGTTACCTTACCAGCGGCAATTTCACGAAGTGCCTGCACAATTTCTTTATTCTCACATTTTACAAGGGGTTTAGCCCCCTTTCTGAGCTGTTTAACCCTTTCTATACAGAGATGAACTAATGCAAACCTACTTGGAATCTTTTCTAAACAGTCTTCAACTGTGACTCTTGCCATTTATGCCTCCGAAAACGGAATTATTTCTGTTTTTATCCGGTGATATACATGAATTGCCAAAGAGATTCAAACCAGGAAAAGGTTCCGGATATTGAACAGGATGAAAAGTATCATGAACCGAAACGGCTTACCGTGCCGCAGCCTGTCATGAAATATTAAATTATAATGCCATAAAATTTTACTGCAATGCTAACTTTACGAAAAAATCATGTAAGCATAAAACTAAAGGGGGCCTTGCGATTAGAAACTAAAGGCGTTTGTATCTATTCAGCGTGGTAAATGGTCTTGTTTTGGAGTGACTTTGAACAATTTCGTAGT
>JALWJV010000105.1 GCA_026996955.1 Deltaproteobacteria bacterium | reverse complement strand
ATAATTTTTCTGAAATAACACTAAAGTCCGTTGCTGACTTTTTACGAATCCATCTTCTTTAACTTTCGTAAAAAAATACTTTTCCAGTTTTTGAAACGCTCAATCTGAGTTTATATTTTACAGGAGCAGTAACTTGCAGGAGACAGGCAAGATAGAAATATTGATAGTAGAACCTGATGAGATAAACCGGAAAAACCTTACCCTGCTTCTTGACCGGGAGGGGTATTCGGTAAGCAGTTCCGTCAGTGGGGCAATAGCGCTTGAATATCTGAAAACACGCTATTTCCACGTGATGCTCACAAATATCCATGCCGGTGACATGGAGGGGCTTGAGCTCATGACCGCGGCAAGGCCCCTTCAGCCCGATATGGCAGTGATATTTGTAACAGATCAGGCAACTGTGGAATCTGCTGTGCATGCAATGATGGCAGGCGCCTTTTCCTACGTTGCCAGGCCATTTGCCATAGACAGTTTTTTAAGCCTTGTCAGAAAGGCCACCCGTAAAACCGAAATGAGCCGGGAGATAAGGCGAAGGGGCAAGCATATCAGGTCAAGCAGGGGGATCCAGTTTGTCGGCAAGAATCCTGCCATTGTGAAGCTCAAGAGCGATATTGCCGAGATAGCGCAGCATGACAGCAATGTCCTGATTCTCGGGGAGACAGGAACAGGAAAGGAGCTTGTGGCATCGACTATTCATGCCTTGAGCAAGAGGGCAGACCGGCGTTTTTTGCCCATCAACTGCAGCGCCCTTACTGAAGAGCTTATGCTTAATGAGCTTTTCGGACATGAGAAGGAGGCATTTACCGGCGCCAGCAAGTTCAGGACAGGGCTGTTTGAGGCTGCAGACGGCGGAACCCTGCTGCTTGATGAGATTGGCGAGATGCCTGTATCCATGCAGGTCAAGCTGCTCAGGGTAATTCAGGAAAAGAAGATAATCAGGGTTGGGGGAACCAGGGAGATACCGGTGGATGTCCGCATCCTTGCAGCAACAAACAGGGATCTGCGAAAGGAGGTTCAGGAGGGACGTTTCAGGCAGGACCTCTTTTACAGGCTTAATGTGGTTACCCTTTCAATACCGCCTCTGAGGGAGCGGCGTGATGACATCCCGCTTTTGATTCAGCACTTTCTTGCCAAGTACTCGTCTGCTGGCCAGGGCATAAAGTCAATCTCCCAGGAGGTGCTTAATATACTTATGAACTATGACTTTCCGGGAAATATCCGGGAGCTTGAAAATATCATTGAACGGGCTGCTGCCATGTGCCGTGATCAGGAGATAATGCGTCACCATCTTCCCCCTGAATTTCAGTACAGTGCCGGTTCAGGATCACTGGAAGATGCCCCGGTTACCTTCAAACCGTTACGGGAGCATGAAAGGGATTATATCCTGACTGTCTTGAAGAGTGTTAATGGAAACAAGAGCAAGGCTGCTGCCATCCTTGGCATTGACCGTGTCTCTTTGTGGCGGAAACTGAAAAAATATGGAGAGGATGCGGTTCAGTCACAGGTTTGATCTGCAGGTGTGAAGTACATAAAGTAAGGCCCGTCAGGGTTGAATGTTTTGTGATTCTGGGCAGTCCGGTTTTCGTCTTTTGTTGACATAAACAGCCTGGTGGTCTAAATAGGTTTCAGTTTGAAACAGCAGGTGCTGTGAACAGTTTCCCAGTACCTTTGACAGAGCAGTTTTTTCATCACCCTTATCACCGCATCGCCAGCGGCTGCAGCCGCGGGGAGTATCCATGAGATCCCTCTTGCAACAGATTGGATTTGGCCGTGAAAGGAAAGGGGCCAACGACCAGTTTGGCACTCTTTTTGTCCACTTTCGGCGCATTGTCACAACTAATAATCAGATCCTGGAAAAGATAGCTGATCTGGAGAGAGTCCTTGGCGGTGAGTACATTTATGACCGCACCTTTCTGCAGAACGCAGTCTCTGAGATAATCAACCTTGGCCGCAGTGTTATTTATCATCTTAATGCCATGTCAGATGAGCGGTACAGCCGCCTTTACGACCTGTTTACCGTAACCGCAGATTACCTGTCGGATATACTTGCAGGCGGGCTTGGGCCTTACGGGCCCTTTCCCGTGCTGGAATGGAATGTGCTTCACAGGGATCTGGGGCATCTTGCAGGCAACAAGGGGGCGTGTCTGGGAGAGATTTCAAACGGCCTGGAGCTCCCCTGCCCGGAAGGTTTTGTTGTAAGCACCACAGGATATCGCCGGTTTATGGAGGCAAATGACCTCTTTAACCGTATCCGGGAGGTGATGGACGAGACAGATGACCCGGCGGAGCGTGCTGCCAGGATTTCAGACCTCTTTGCCCAGGCAAAGATGCCCTCTGACCTTGCAGGCGCAATCAAAAAGGCAATTAAAAAGATTCGCAAGGGCACGAATCCTCCATCCCGTTTTGCCGTGCGCAGCAGTGGCGTTGACGAGGACAGCCACAGGAGTTTTGCAGGGCAGTTTCTCTCTCTTCTGAACGTGGCAGCAAAGGACATCCCAGATGCCTGTGTTAAGGTTATGGCCTCGCGCTTTTCCGAGGAAATATTCCGCTACCTTGGAAATGACCTTTCCCCTGATGAGTCCCCCATTGCCGTGGTGGTGCAGCCCATGGTTCATGCAGAGGCAAGCGGTGTCCTCTACACCAGGGACCCGAACCATCCTGATGCCGGCACCATGGTGCTTTCCACAGTGAGCGGGCTTGGGGAGGAGCTTGCATCGGGCCGTGATGCAGGGGATCGTTTTGTGTTTGAACGGAACCATCCCTTTACCCTGGTTGAGAGTTATATCACCCCGAGCCAGGATGATGCCGGCCTTTCTCAAGCCATGAGCCCTGGACAGACGGGGATGCGCAGAGGCTCTGGCATAATCGGGCTTGATGTGATTCGGAAGATGGCGGAGTATGGCCTTCTGCTTGAGAAGCGTTTTGAGTATCCGCAGGATATTGAGTGGTGCAGGGATGGTGATAACAGGCTGTGGATACTGCAGTCACGTCCACTTCGCCTGAGGCAGGTTAACCGGGATGCAGCCAGTGTGGACAAGCTCATGGAGGAGCTTTCAGCGCTTCCTGTGCTCATGTCAGGAAAGGGACACATCTGCCAGCTGGGAATAGCAGGCGGTGTTGTGGTCCATGTGGATGAAGATACTGAGGTTGAGTCCTTTCCTGCAGGCGCAGTTGCTGTAAGCCACTTTGCAAGCCCTAAACTTGCCGAGATAGTCCAGCGTGCCTCAGCCATAATTACTGACATCGGAAGCCCCACAAGTCACCTTGCCACCATCACAAGGGAGTACCGGACACCTGCACTTTTTGGAACCGGTGATGCCACTTCAGTCCTGATGGAAGGCATGCATGTGATGGTTGATGTTGAGGCAAAGACAATCTACCAGGGGCATGTGGAGCTTCCTCCAGGGCTTCCTGAGGCAGAGGGGTTTGCACCGCCTCCAGACTACAAGGAAGCATCTCTATTAAGGCGGCTTTTGCGGCTCATTGCCCCACTCAACCTGGTGGATCCAACATCCCCTGACTTCAAGATGGAAAATTGCCAGACCATTCATGACTTTATCCGTTTCTGTCATGAACAGGCAGTTGCCGAGCTGATAAGGTTCCATACTTCCGGCAGGGTTATATCACATGGTCTGGCTCCTGTGCTTAAAACCGGGCTTCCCCTCAAGATTCGCGTGGTGGACATTGGAGGCGGGGTAAGAGGCAATGAGGAAGAGGGCAGAAAGGTCAAGGAGGTGGAGATTGATGATGTGCTCAGTGTGCCGTTTCAGGCAATCCTCAGGGGGCTGCTTAAAAAGGAGTTCTGGTCCCAGGATGTGGCATCATTTGGCATCAGGGATATGCTCTCAGGCATCACCCAGCCAATGAGCATGTTGAGCAATATTTCCACCTACAGCGGAGAGAACCTTGCAATCCTTGCCCAGGATTACTGTGATGTGAATCTCAGGATGGGGTATCACTTCAACATCATAGACTGCTATCTCTGTGATGAGGCAGACGATAACTACATTTATTTCCGCTTTGCCGGCGGTCTTGCAGAGCCCGGAAAGCGCAGGCGCAGGGCAGAGATGATATCCCGCATTCTCTCCGGTCTGTATTTCAAGTCAGAGATCAAGGGTGACCTGGTGCTTGGCAAGGTCAAGATGCTTGAGCGCAAGCACATGGAGAGGATACTTGAGCACCTCGGGGAGCTTGTTGCCTTTACCAGGCAGCTTGATGTGAAGATGGCGGATGACAAGGCCATTGAGAAGTTTTTTAACGATTTTTTAGGAAGAATAAGAGAGAATATGTCTTCCGAAGGCGCATGATATGGATTTAAACTGGCTTTTTCATCCTGTTCAGAGCCTCCGCAAACTTCAGGAGCAGAGGCGTAAGGCACAACTGGCAAGGCTTCGGAGCCGTTACCAGGTTTTCCGCACCCTTCTTGATGATAATCACAGGGCTGTTGAGCTTATAACCGAGGCAGGGAGTTCCCTCAGATCGCCGGTATTCTGGCCCGAGGCGCTGCGCAGGATAATTAACGAGCTTCTGAAGGTGACGGCAGACCTAGTGGAAAAACTCAACACTCTTGCCGATGGTGCGTACCAGGGCCTAGTAAAGCGTCAGCAGGTTCTTGCCGCTGCCATCCGGGAAGACCTTGCAAAACTTCCCAAGCAGGATCTTGTCCCTTACTGCATATTTCTTGATGCCATAAAGCCTGATATGTACCGGGCAGTTGGAGGCAAATCCGCCAACCTTGCACGGCTCCGCCAGACCGGTGTCTTTACGGTTCCAAACGGCTTTGTGATTCCTGTATCCATGTGCCGCCTGTTCCTGGACAAGGATGACCTGTATCTGCGCATTGTGGCGCGTCTGCGTTCAGGGGAGGACAAGGACGGGCTGCCTGACCAGGAGAGCGTTGAAGCCGTACAGAAGATGATCCTGCAGGCAGAGCTTCCGGTTGAGCTTCAAAAGGCGCTAAGGGCGGCAAACCCCAGCTTTTCCAGGGGCAAGGGGCTGGCTGTAAGGAGCAGCGCAATCAGCGAGGACAGTGCCTCCCATTCATTTGCAGGGCAGTACGCTTCCATTCTTAATGTAGTAAACAGTGAGCAGCTTGAAGAGGCATTCAAAAAGGTGGTTGCCTCTGCCTTTAATCCCAGGAACATAGCCTATCGCCGTCATGGCGGGCTCCCGCCCTATGAATTTGACCTGGCGGTTCTGTGCCTGGAGATGGTTGATGTCTATTCTGCAGGGATACTCTTTACCAGGGATCCCAATTACGGCGCCAGTGACAATATGCTCATAAGTGCCGTGTATGGAGTTGGGGAGCTGGCAGTTGGAGGCAGTGAGGCTGCAGATGTTTACCGTCCTCCCCGGGACGGTTCAGGGCCTGGTGAGAGCCAGATAGCAAAGAAGACGCACAGGCTAGTGATTTCAAAGGAGGGCGGGCTGGTTGAACAGGAGCTTGACCCTGAAGAGGCTTACACCCCGGTTCTTACAGAAGACCAGATTATGGAGATGGTGCGTCTCGGTCTCATGGCAGAGGAGATGCTGAGCGGGCCTCAGGATATTGAGTGGGCAGTTGATGTCAATGGAGAGATAGTCATTCTCCAGTCGCGGCCGCTTAAGCTAAGCAGTTCATCCGGCATGTCCGACATGGTAAGGCAGGACAGGAAGGTGCTGGTTGGGCCAGGCCTTGTCTCATCTCCCGGCATGGGGGCAGGCGAGGTGAGAATAATCAATAATGACAGGGACCTGGAAGGTCTCACCGATCCTCCCTATGTGTTTGTGATGCACCAGAGCCTTGTACAGGCTGTAAGTGTCCTTCGTGAGGCAGGGGCTATCCTGGTTGATCTCGGCAATCCTGCTGATCATCTCTCCTGTGTGGCACGGGAATACGAGGTTGTCATGCTTACCGGCCTTGTTGATGCAACCAAGGTGCTCAGGAATGGCGACAGGGTGCTAGTGGATGGTGAACGGGCGGTTGTGTATGAGGCAACTGAACAGGAGATGGATCAGTGGCGAAAACGTCACAGGAAAAAGGCTGCCGTATGGAGAGACCGGGTACCTCGCCCTGAAG
>JALWJV010000104.1 GCA_026996955.1 Deltaproteobacteria bacterium | reverse complement strand
CTATTCAACGTGGTAAATGGTCTTGTTTTGGAGTGACTTTGAAGAATTTCGCAGTTTTTCCTTGGCGAAGCGCAGTCACAAAATCGCCTCTCGCTGAGCGAGGGACCAGCGAGTTTTGCGATTTTGGCGGAGCAAGCCGTAGAAAAAAATAAATTGTTCTCCTGAACGGAAAAACAAGACCATTTACCAACCTCATTCAATAAATTGCGCTGAGCAGTTACGTCCAATGTGTATATGCTATCAAGCCCCATGGGAATTGCTAAAGCCGTTCAGCAAGCAGGACGGCCATGAGTCTTTATCTGTTACATCAATACGTCAGGCATAAAGCCCTTCACGCCGCAGCAGGGCAAAGGTGCCCTTCTTCACCATATCGTTAAATATGCCCCAGGCTATTGCATAAGCCCAGAGATAGCCTGCATACTGCCATCCTATGGGTTCAATCCACCAGCCGTAAACGCCGATCATGGTGCCAGCCACCGCACTCCAGAAACTGGACTGCACAAGTATCCATGATGGAAATGGCCGTTTCCACATCCAGTCCTCGGTTCGGGTGACAAAAATGGTTGTGTGCCCTGCCACTATGAGCTTCACAAACATCATGGACTGAATCATCGGTTCCGGGAACTGCATTTCTTCAAGGATGAAGAACAGGAGGAAGGAACTCATAACCCCTGCAATCCCCAGTACAGTGGAGACAATGATAAGTTCCTTCATGTTCCAGCGCACCGGCTCCTGCTGTATTCTGGTGTTGTCATAGGCGATTGAGAGGATGGGAATATCGTTAAGCAGGGCAAGAAGCACAATCATCACAGCGGTAATGGGATAAAAATTGAAAATCAGGATGGACAGCGTCATGAAGAGCAGTACACGGATTGTCTCTGCAATCCTGTAATAGGTGTAACTCTTCATTCTTTCAAAGGTGATGCGCGCCTGCTCTATTGCAGCATTTATCACTGAAAGGCCTGGGGCTGTGAGTATGATGTCAGCGGCAGCCCTTGCGGCATCAGTGGCATTTGATACTGCAAAACCGCAATCTGCCTTTTTAAGGGCAGGGGCGTCATTGACTCCGTCACCGGTCATGCCGACAATATGTCCGGATTTCTGCAGCATTGCCACCAGAGAGTACTTGTCTTCAGGCACCACCTCTGCAAAAATATCCACCTCCTCTATCATTTCTGTCAGTGCTGATTCGTGAGTATGGAGAAATTCCCGCTCTATAAGTGAGGTGTCATAGATCTTTTTCAGTTCCTCAATTACACTGTCAGCAAAGCGCGTTGCCTCTTTCATGGAGACATCGCCCTTGAACTTATGATAGATGGCACTTGTCAGTGCCCTTGCAAGGTTGATTATTTCACTGCTGGCCTTGCCGCTCATCTGGTTGGCACGCATTGCCCTGGGGGGAAAGCCCAGCATCTTTCCTATCTCCCTGGCTATTGCCATGTTATCCCCGGTTACCATTTTGACTCTGACACCGTAGTCACGCATGTTTCTGATGACCTGTGCCGAATCTTCACGGGGCGGATCAATAAGCGGGATTAAGCCGATTAAATCAACAGGGCCGTCTTCGCTTTGTCTGACTCCTACAGCCAGGGTCCTGTAGCCCTTGCTTGCCAGAAGATCAATGGTTCTGGTAATTGCAATGGTCTCATTATCTGGAAGGTCTGCCATATCAAGGAGAACCTGGGCTGCACCCTTGAGAACAATAAACTCCTTGCCGTCTTTCTGAATGCGTGCCTCAGTCCGTTTGCGTACAGGGTCAAATGGTATGAATGCTGTCTGTTGGTATGATTTCCAGTCCACATGGGGAAATCTTGTTTCCATGTAGTGGAAAATGGGTATCTCAATTGGGTCATGGTTTTCCCAGCGGGAGGCAAGGACTGCGTACAGGAACAGCTCCTCCTCACTGTGCCTGCCAAGTGTGACAGGCTCTGCCACATGCATCTCATTTTTGGTCAGTGTACCTGTCTTGTCCGAGCAGAAGACATCCACTCCGGCAAGCTCTTCAATGGCAGTCAGCCTGGAGACTATGGCCTGACGTTTTGCAAGGGCAAGGGCACCTACTGCCATGGTTACAGAGAGAACTGCTGGCAGGGCAACAGGAATGGCCGCCACTGTAAGCACCATGGCAAACCGGGCAAGTTCAAGCAGGTTTTCATGCCTGAATATGCCAACCCATACGATTATTGCCACAAGGATAATGGTGGTAATAATAAGGAAGTTTCCAATATTTATTACCATTTGCTGGAAGTGGCTTCTCTCCTCAAGAGATGCCTTGGCTACCAGTGCAACAACGGAATGGAACCTGGTGTTTGCCCCGGTATTGATGACTATTCCAGTCATCTCTCCCTGCTTGACAATGGTGTTGGCATAGACAACCTGCTCCCTGCTCCTGTTCACAGGGAGGGATTCTCCGGTAAGAGCTGACTGGTCCACAGCCAGAAAATCCCCATCCATCAACTGTACATCCGCAGGCACCACGTCTCCTATTCGTAGCTTGATAATATCACCAGGCACAAGTTCCCGGGCAGGCACTACCTGATACTTGCCATCGCGCAGAACGGTTACCTCAAGGGAGAGTTTCTGCTTTAGTGCTGCCAGGGCATTTAGAGCCCTGTGTTCCTGAAGGAAATCAAGTATGCCGTTAACCAGGAGCATTACCGTAATGATAATGCAGTCCTCCCACTTTCGGACCACAGCCGAAAGTATGGCGGCTATTTCAATCATCCAGGGAATGGGTCCCCAGAACCTTCGAAATATCCGGTGCCAGAGGGGTTCGGTCTTTTCCTTTATCTCGTTTGGGCCATACTCTTTCAGGCGCTTCCGGGCCTCTTCCGAAGTGAGACCTGTTTCTGGTGAAACACCAAGTTCACTGACGGTTGAGTTAATATCCTGATTGGCATAATCATCTGTCTTTTTCATGAGCATGACTCCATTCCGGATTTTTATAGTTTAATCAGGGAAAAATATCATTATTACGGTCTTGATGTGCTGGTATGAACAGTTTTGTTTATAACAATTTCTGTCTTCTGGGCAGATAAACAGATCTGTCACATGCCTGTGACCAGCCTAATTGTCAAAGGCCATGTCTGTGTTCCATTCCTTATACACTTTGCCTACAAGGTCGATTCCCGGCTTGAGGGTAGGTTTTCCTGGTTTCCAGCCTGATGGGGTGGCCTCTGTGCCCTTGCTTTCCCGTACAAGTTGAAATGCCTGGATTTGACGGAGGGATTCCGCGACATTGCGGCCTACAGGCGGAGTGAGAACCTCATAACCCTGTACTATGCCGTCAGGGTCTATGATAAACCGGCCCCTGGTTTCCACTCCGGCGTCAGCATCATAAATGCCATAAATGGTACCAACCCTGCCTGCACCGTCGGATAGCATTGGAAATGGTATGCCGCCATCCACCATTTTGGAGAGTTCTGTCTCGTCCCACATCTTGTGGACAAACATGCTGTCAACACTCATTGCCAGCACTTCCACCCCCAGCTTTTCAAACTCCTGGTATTTTGCAGCAACTGCCGCAAGTTCTGTTGCTCAGACAAATGTAAAATCACCTGGATAAAAACAGAGTACAACCCATTTTCCAGCATAATCGGATAGCGTAACATTAACAAATTTGCCCTTGTGATACGCCGGTGCTGTAAAATCTGGTGCCTTTTTCCCTACCATAATCATGTTTTTGGCCTCCTTTTTTTCCTGTTGTTCTTCTTCTGCTGTTTCCGGGGAATCTTCTCCAACTGCGCCACTGACAGGACGCGCACAAGATACATCAAGTTCTTCACCCATACGTTTTTTCTCCTGCTTCCAAGGTTATTTTGTCACAGGGTATCCGGCATTTATCCATGCCTTTATACCTCCGGCAAGGCTGTGCACGTGGGTAAAACCGTGTCTCTGAAGATAACTTGCAGCAATATTTCCCCTGTAGCCAACCCCACAGGTAACGATGACCTCCTTGTCCCTTGGGATATCAGGGATTTCTGCCAGGAGTTTGTTAAGGGGCAAATGTACAGCTTGCTCGATCCTTCCGGCAGCCCATTCCGAAGGGGTCCTAACATCAAAAAAGTAATCATAACTGCCGCTTTGCAGCTTCTGGAAAAGTCTTTGCGCCGAAATCTGCCATAACTGGCCAATTGGCAGGCCTGACTCCTGCCATGCTGCAATGCCGCCATACAGGTAGCCGATTATGTTGTCATATCCTATCCTGTGGAGCTGCCTTGTCATTTCATCATAGGCTTCAGTGCTTGTTACCACCAGAACAAGTTCGGCATCAGGCTCTATAACCATGCCTATCCAGTTGGCGCTGTTGTGGGCAAAACCGATATTTATGGAACCTGGGATGTGAGCACCGCCAAAGGCTGCGGTATCCCGGGTATCAAGGATGACTGCCCCCTGCTCTATGAGCCTGTTCACCTGCAAGGGGCTGAGATCGCGGGTTATGGGGCAGCGTTCAAGCAGCGGCGCCCCTTTCAGGTTGGTGTTTATGATATGAGAAAAACTCCTGGGTCTTTCAGGGAATTCCCTTTTCATTACAGCTTCAAATTCTTCAAAGGAGAGCTGCAGCACGGGATTATGTGCCATTTCAAAACCGATGGTGGAGTTGGGTTTTGAGCTCATGCCCTTTCCACAAAGAGAACCCTCTCCGTGCGCCGGATATATCTCCATGTTGGAAGGGAGTTTCCCCAGTTTTTCATGAAGGGATGTGTAGAGATTCTTGACCTGCTCATCAAGATGTTCTTTGCCTGCAAGATCGGGACGTCCGATGTCTCCCACAAAAAGGCAGTCCCCGGTAAGCACCAGCCAGGGAGATTCTGACCTTGAAAGGTCGGTAACCAGAATGGACATGGAGTTGGGGGTGTGGCCAGGGGTCTTCAGGAATTGCAGGCGAACTCTCCCGAATTCCATGGTTTCCTGTTCCTTCACTTCCCTGTGTTCAAATTCCACAGGTGTACCTTCCATAAAGTATATGTCCGCCCCGGTGCGGGATCTTAATTCCTGGCAACCGCTGACATGGTCCGCATGTACGTGGGTTTCAAATATATGTGTAATATCCATGCCGTTTTCCCTGGCTGTATCCAGGTATTCCTGTACATCTCGCTTGGGGTCAACCACACAGGCCCTTTTTGCCATTGGGCATCCGATCAGGTATGAAAGGCAACCCATTCCCTTGACTGTAAATTGTTTGAAAAACATGAGGACTCCTCCGTATTTGAGGTAGCTGAGGCATAGGTAGAAAGTACACAGGGTACGGAAAATACTTTTAAATTCTGCTAGAAAATTGGTATCGGTATGCAGGGGAACACTACGCTATATTGAATAACAGTAGGATTGGTGTGGACTAATGTCAACTGATAATAAAACAGCGGCCAAAACTCGAGCAACTGTTATATTTACCGCATTTTAGGAAAAGAAGAGATTCGATAATGCAAGGCGCAGGGTCAGGTAATAAGCAGGATCAGTCCGTCAATAAGAACCAGGTTCTGAGTGCACATGCTGGAATTTATATACAGTGTTACCCTATTCTTGATCTTGGGCAACCGTTCCTGGGCTAGCAGACTAAATTGATTTGGTATGATTTGTCGCTGGTCAGTTTGACCTTTCCCTTGCCAGAATCATAATATGGCTTCTTGTTTGTGAATCTTGCCAAGGACATACTGGATGATTGGAAGTCTGTACTTGACAGAGGGCTTCTGGCACCTGATTCAGCAGATGTATCCGTCACATTAACTTTGCTTCATGCCCAGGAATTGTATGACGGGGCAGAAGCCGGAACAATAGGAACAGAACCGCCCTGCCCCGCAGAAACATGACTTACCACCTCGACGGACATTGTTATGAAGGCTAATAAGGAATACCCTCAATTTAATTTATCTTAACAGGTTCATGTCGCTTCAGTACTTCCATTATTTCAGGCTCGATATCCATCCCGGTTATCACCTTGACCTCTTTGCTTGAGCTGTCAGTATAGATTTCTTCTTCTGGTAACCCAATATTGATGGATTCGTAAAAAGTCAGCAACGGACTTTAGTGTTATTTCAGAAAAATTATGGGCGTATGCGCTTTTAGTTTATTTTTCTGTCTTGTTATGGTCTTAAGACCCTATCGAATGGTTA
>JALWJV010000103.1 GCA_026996955.1 Deltaproteobacteria bacterium | reverse complement strand
TATCCGCGATTCCTTTTCGGGGCTGCGGTAGCATTCAATTTTCAACTCGCCAAGGGGTAATGTAAAGCGTTCATGAAAGACAAGTTTCAGGATCTTACGTTCTCCTGTTTCAAGCACCATGCACCGTTTAACCCAGTACTTGGGATCTTCTATTCCAAAGCTCCGTTCAGCCTCGTCCCGAATGACAAGATAATGGAGACCGTCAAGCTTGATGACATCCCCTGACTCAATCTTCATGAACTCGGTAGTATCAGTAAAGATGTCTCCATACTCGCCTATGGACAGGCCCGGGCGGTACCTTTCAACAAGCTCCTTTACCTCCATTGACATGTGTCAGACCTCACTTTCCCTGACCTAAGCTGAGCGTTTCAAAATGCAGAAAATTATTTTCCCATGAAATTAAAGGGAGTTATATTGTGATTATAGCTTTCCAATTTTGAAACCCTTCGGGATTGCCAGCTTCACTGCATCTCCTTTGTCATCGGTCTTCCCACATAGCCTACTATAGTGGGAAACCCTCTTTCACGGATATGCAGCAAATCTGGCAATCGCACAACTTAGGCCTGAATAAAATTTTCTTATTAAACCACTTCTATTAAAATCATCATTAAATCCGTTCGGGGCAATACCTGAACCAATGGATTTCTCGTCCTGTTTGACTATTGGTCTGACCGTAACTAAAATTGCATGAAAAGTGGTTTGTTGGTTATGATTTGTAATAATTTTTTTTAATGATTTTTTGGAGTAATGAATGAAAGTTGACATTTCCAGAAGCCCTGATCCGGACATATTTCGTAACAGAAAGAATCAAAGTTTCTGGTTTTCCCTGTTTTTTGTAATTGCCATTGGCGCCATAGGAGTGGGTGCCTATGTAATGTATGTTGATACCAAGCTCGATCCTCACCTGGTTGACTGGGCACTTGGTGTACTGGTTGTTTCCTCTCTTTTTATAACGAGGTTTGGCAACAGACTCCAGGCGTACAAGGAACTGCTTCCCCCTGAAAAGGAAAAACTTGCCAAATTGCGGCAAAATCACCCTGTAATTGACAAATACTGCTCCAGGATTGAGAAGATGGGAAGAAGAATCATTCGTGCCGAGTATGAAGCCTGTGTTGATTATGCTGAAGACCAGGAAGAGCATTCAGCTTAAGTGACCTTGGGTATCAAAATGATCTTTCCATTGAACCTTTACCGGGCCAGGTAAATAGAGCCTTTACTTTATTGACAAGAAGTGCTGTACAGTTATACTTTCAGCCTGAATTCCGGGGGTGAGGTAAAGGCTTACATCTCTCACGCCAGCATCGTTTTCTATTGTCACGTGAATTCGTATCACATTTTTCAACCGTATTGCCTGGAGCTGGACTAAGCATCCAGACAATAAATCCATTATTCTACAACATATTTCCTTGAATATAGCGGAGTTATACATGATTACAGCAGTTAGCCCCATAGACGGTCGTTACGCCTCAAAAGTTAAAGACCTGACACACTGTTTTTCAGAATTTGCCTTGATAAAAAACAGAATCCACATAGAGATTCTGTGGCTGATTGAGCTTGGTGCTGAACCGAAAATCCCGCAGTGCAGGGAGCTTTCCGCTGATGAGCAGAAGCTTCTTTTTGATATTGTTGAGAATTTTACCCCTGAAGAGGCAGAGAAGGTAAAGGCCATTGAGCGCACAACCAACCACGATGTGAAGGCGGTTGAGTATTATCTGAAGGAGAAGACAGCAGGGACGAGCCTTGAGCAGCTATCTGAATTTATGCACTTTGCCTGCACATCAGAAGATATAAATAACCTCTCCCATGCCTTGATGCTTAAAAGCGGTCTTGATGTAATGTTTCCGCTTCAGGACAATCTCATAGACAAATTAACCGAGCTTGCCAACGAGTGGAAGTCTGTACCCATGCTTGCAAGGACCCATGGACAGCCTGCATCCCCAACCACTGTGGGCAAGGAGATTGCCGTATTTGTTGACAGGCTGAGGAGGCAGCAGCAGAAGATCAAAGCAGTAGAGCTTCTTGGAAAACTGAACGGTGCAGTGGGAAATTTCAATGCACATACCGCAGCATATCCTGAAGTTGACTGGCTTGCATTTTCCAGGAGGATAATTGAGGAAAAACTCGGGTTAAAACAAAATATCTTTACCACCCAGATAGAGCCCCATGACTACATGGCTGAACTGTTTCATGCAATCTGCAGGTTTAATAATGTCCTTCTTGACCTTGACCGTGACATCTGGACGTATATTTCAATGGCATATTTTGGGCAGAAGACAGTTAAGGGAGAGGTGGGCTCATCCACCATGCCGCACAAGGTAAACCCAATTGATTTTGAAAATTCAGAGGGGAACATCGGTCTTGCCAACAGCATCCTTGAACATCTTGCTTCAAAGCTTCAGGTCTCAAGGCTTCAAAGAGATTTGAGCGACTCTACGGTTCTTAGGAACATGGGTGTAGGCTTTGGGTACAGCATCATTGCCTATCAATCCACCCTTAAGGGTCTTGGCAAACTGAAACTTAATGACCATGTTATTGCCCAGGACCTTGAAAACGCGTGGGAGGTTCTGGCTGAACCCATTCAGACTGTAATGCGCAAGGCCGGCATTGAAAAACCCTATGAAAAACTCAAGGCCCTTACCAGGGGACAGAGCATTACCAGGGACACTATAAGAGAATTTATTGAAACCCTGGAGCTTCCAGAAGAAGACAAAAAGAGACTGCTTGACATGACACCTGCCTCATACATTGGCGTTGCTGAGGAAATAGTTGACATGCTTCAAGACAGACAGAGTTAAGCAAATAACGCTGATTCCATAACCCTTAACATCACTCAAGGAGAATGATCATGAAGGGACTTGCCAAATTTATAGCTATAATCACGGGATTAGTGGTTATTTTCATTATTGCCGCAGTCATACTTGTTAAAACCCTTGTCACACCTGAAAGGGTAAAGGAGACTGTGCTCCCAATTGCAAACAAGGCCCTGCATCGTGAGGTAACATTAAGTGATGTAAGTATCAGCATATTCTCCGGAATTGAGCTTAAGGGGTTAAAAATCATGAGTAAAGAGGGAGACAGGCCATTTGTCTCCTGTCAGGCTGCAAGGCTGCACTACGATCTGCTTCCGCTGCTTCATGGCAAGGTCCAGGTTGGTGAGGTTACAATTGTCTCCCCAGAGATTCATGTCATCAGAAACAGCGACGGCAGCTTCAACTTCAGCGACCTTCTTGAACATAAGGATGATCAGGGTAAGGGCAGGACGGCTGACACAGGGCTTGTGGCCGTTGCCCATGCAGCAGAAAATGTTTCTGAGAAAAATAATCCTGCACCATCCCCTGCCCCGGCTGAGAATACTGAAAAAGCCGATGGAAGCCTTGCCATAGCGGTTTCAAACATCAACATAAGTGATGGAAAGGTCATATTTACAGACTGTGCAGCACCTGGCGGAAAGGTTGTTGAGACAACACTTTCTGACCTGGACCTGAAGGTAAATGATTTCTCATTGAATAACCCGTTTCCTGTAAAGCTTGAAACCATGCTTAACCAGGGGAGCATAAAGGCAGAGGGTTCTTTAAACATCAAGGGGCCTGATGCAGACATGAGGGTTGAGATATCAGGGCTTTCAATAACCGATTTTGCCCCCTATTTTGCTGCATCCCTTCCTGGGAAACTGGACAGCGCACGGTTTCAAAGTGATGTAAATGTAAAATTTTCCGCTGGCGTCATAAAAAGTTCAGGAAATCTTCAGGTTGAAAATATCAGCTTCACCCCTTCAGACCTGCCTGAAGCATCTTTAAAAAATGTCTCTACTACCCTTGATTATGACATCATCTTTAATGCACAAAAGGGCACTGTCACAATTAACAGCAGCAAACTTGATCTTAATGGCATCAAGGTCAATGCAAAGGGACATGTTTCAGGGCTTAATACCCAGCCTGTGCTGGCACTTGACATTTCACTGCCTGAGCAGAGTCCTGGAGATATGGTAAATGCCCTTCCTGCTGTTTATGCGGCAAAGGCAAAAAAGTTCAAGCCTGAAGGAACGATTGCTGCAACAATCAGTGCCCAGGGCAAGGCAAGTAATGGAGCAAAGCTTCTTAAGCAGGCAAGCCTCATCTTTAATAATGTTACTGTTAATACCCAGGGTATTCCTGCTGGCATAAACGGAAGTATCACTCTGGCAGGTGACACTGTAAAGAGCAGCGGACTTGCGCTAAGTCTGGACAATTCTGTAATTGATACAGAACTGGTTGCTGAAAAGATCTACTCAAAGCCTGTGGTGGTAAAGACCAAGATGACCTCCCAGGAGATTGATCTTGATGCCATATTGGCAAAGATGGAAAAGGAGGCCAAGCCAGAGACCGAGTCGAGGAATAAAGCCGTGCAGGCAGAAAAGGCTGAAGCCGGAAGCGCTTCAGGCGCAAAAGGAAAAGGAACTGGCCAAAGCGGTGCTGCCTCAGAGCCTGCCCCCCTGAACATTCCGGTAAATGCGTCTGGCTCCGTATATGTTGCCCTTCTAAAGTACCATAATGTACCAATGAGGGATGTTCGTCTGAACTATACCCTTAGGAACAACAAGCTTCACATTACCCAGACAGCCATGGTGGCAGAGGGTAAGGTTGAGAAAAATGTCAATGTTGACCTGGGTGTTAAGGGATACAGGTATGACGGGGACTTCAAGGTCTCCAGTGTTCTGGTTCAGAAGGTTCTCTCATATGCATCACCCTCCATGAGCAAGGCGGTCAGCGGCATACTTGACCTTAAAGGAAACTTCAAGGGTGCTGGCATTGCCGCTTCTGATATAAAAAAGAATCTCTGGCTTAAAGGTGACTGGACACTTCTTAATGGTCAGCTTGCAAACACCGGGGTTGTTTCAGGCCTTATCTCATTCCTTGGGCTAAACTCTTATCTTAAAAACATTGATATACAGAATGCCGCAGGAGATTTTATTGTTGAGGCTGGAAAGGTGCTGTTCAAAGGCAAATTTACATCCTCAAACATTTACCTGGCACCTGAAGGAACTGTTTCTCTTGACGGGGACATGAACATCCACTTGAACTCAGTACTTTCTCCTGAGCTGGCATCAAAGATACCTGCCGGGCAGTTTGTTGCCCCTGCAAAGGATGATCGCGGTTGGAGCAAACTTCCACTCATGGTAACCGGAACCTGGGCCAGCCCAAGAATAACTCTTGATAAGGGGGCAGTAACCCAACAGGCAACCAGGTTTTTGACAGACAAGCTGTTTGGAAGCCCTGACAAGAAGGATGATAAAGGCACAGCTGCGGAGGGCAAGGATACAGATACCAAACAGAAAGCACCTGAAAAACAGTTGCTTGAAAACACTTTAAAGGGACTTTTCGGTAACTGATACAGTTCAGCCCCTAAGCATCTAAATGATTAGGAACAGTAAATTACGCGGAGCACTGCTACTTATGGCAGTGCTCCTGATATCAGGGATGGTTGTATGGAAATTTGTATTGCCACAACAGGAACAGATACCTGATATCTGGAAAGAACAGTTCAAGAATGTAAAGGCTGACCTCACACTTGAGAAGGTAAAATATTCCAGGTTGACCCCTGAGGGCACAAGGTGGACTGTCAGGGCCGGGCGTGCAGGACTCTATGAAAACAGTGATATCATGGACCTTGAGCAGGTAAAGATTACACTGGTCAAGAAGAATGGAACCAATACCGATATAGTTGCAGATGAGGGGAGCTATGACAGGGCAAATGAACTTATTACCCTTAAAAAGCATGTAATTGTAAAATTTGAATCGGGTGAACGCCTTTATGCTGATGTACTGAACTATGATCAGAAGAAGCAGATTATCTGGAGTGATAAACCTGTTGTGGTTAGGCGGGAACAGGACGGACTAATTATAAATGCAAAGAAGATGAAATACTATGTGGATACAGGACTTATTGTGCTTAAAGACCAGGAAAGTATAATACCTGATTCAGAAATTTCCTGATTTGTATCCATCTTTGTTACTGTTCAGCGTATTTATTTATGAAGGTTGGTAAATGATCTTGTTTTTCCGTTCCGGTGAAGAATTTCTTGTTTTTCTAAGGCTTGCTACGCCAAAATCGCGAAACTCGCTCGTACCTCGCTCAGAC
>JALWJV010000102.1 GCA_026996955.1 Deltaproteobacteria bacterium | reverse complement strand
CGCTGGGATATTATATTTCCTGGATTCAAATACAGGAAAATGACACCCCATGCGTACTGCTGCACATTAAGCACCCATTAACATGGCCGAGGCACTGCCCAGGGAGCATTTGCCCTTCTTCCTGTTCCCGTGATAAAGCACGTCCACCATGCCCTGGATATTTTCACTGCTTATTATCACCTTTATGCCATGTGTGCCCAGGACCTTCCTGGGTGCCTCCCCGGCATTTGCAACAAGAACGCAGAAGCAGTCATGGAGACATTGGGAGGCCAGGGCTGACCATCTGTCTTTTCCGGTACCGGCACGGGGAACTGGCCTGGTTTCAAGAAAACAGGTCAGCCCGTCTTCTCTTGGACCATAAATCAGCATTCGGTGAGCCTGCCCCATGTGGAGGTCTATATCCATGCCGTTAGAGCTTGCAACCGCCACATTTGGACGACTGGGGGAGGCCTTTGGAATCAGTGCAGACTGTTCACAACCCGTTTGCATTGATGAGGGCATGATGTCATTTGCCACCCTCTTGAAAACGGCCAGATGTTGTGACGCTTGCCTGCAGGCGGAATCCAGGGTTTCTGCGCTGCATGACGCTGAATCACCCCCTTCTGTTTCGTCTTTGCTGACTGATGGAACCAACTCCATGGAATCTGCGCCGTAGGCAGAGGCAGCAGCGGCAAGTTCAGCCATATGAGAATCATTGATTCCCTGAAAGACCGTGGTACGGATGTTTACCCTGACACCTGATTGCACCAAGGTTCGCACCGCAATCTCCTGACTCTCTACAAGCATGGCCGTGACCATTGAAAGTGGTATAGTCTTTCTGCCAGGCCTGACCCATGCATAGATTTTTTTCAGGATTTCCGGGTCTGTGGCCTGCATCTCCACCGTGACGTGGCTTACACCAAGTGCAGCCAGCCTGTCAGCGCATTTGTCTGCCCCTAACCCGATTGTGCTGACACATGCCTTAATCTCGGGATATCGCCCGGAAAGCAGTTCCAGAGTGCGAAAGGTAAGCTTGGGTGTTGCAAGTGGGTCGCCTGGCCCCTTTATCTCCACATCAGATATACGCTTTCCGTCTTTCAACAGGTTGCCTGTCCAGCCAACTGCCTCCTCTGGAGTCAGGGCGGGAGACGTTTTTTCATAAGATGAAAAGCGTATTCTGTGATTGGCCTGTGGAGCCACTGGGAGCACAATGGATTCATTTGTTAAAATCATATCACCAGCTCGAACTTGATCTCAGGATCATCCCTGTCCTTCCTATCCAGAATGGCCCCAAGTATCTTCTCCATGAGTCTTATGCCACCCTTGTAGCCTACCGTAGGAAAGTACTGATGCCCCTGCCTGTCCAGAATGGGAAAGCCCCAACGGATCAGCGGGATATCTTCATCCCTCGCAATGTACTTGCCATACGTATTGCAAATCAGAAGATCCACCGGGTCGTTTTTGATCCACTGATGAAGGAGAAACAGATCACCCTTTGCCTTGACGTTTACCTCAAAAGGCAGTTCGGCTGTGATTTCCCTGATCCTTTTTTCAAATTTTTTCCCAGGAGTTCCTGTGACAATGTGCATGGGCCACATATCAAGTGAAACAAGAAATTCAGTCATGGCGATAAGCTGATCAGGGTCTCCGGCAATAGCCACCTTTTTATGGTACAGCCAGGCATGCATGTCGCTGATCAGATCCACCAGCTGACCTCTTTCCACCAGGAGTTCGTCCGGCACATTGACCCCTGCAATTTTGCGCAGCGCATCCACGAAACGGTCTGTTGCCTTCAGGCCAAAGGGCATGTCAAGTACGGAGCACGGGACACTGTGCTTCTTGTCCAGGGCACGGGCAGCATCGGCTGAACACCACTCACCCAGGGCCAGTGTCCCCACTGCATCTCCCGTAGCCTTAACCTCATCCATTGTGGTTCCCCCGTCAGGAAACATCTTGTACTGGCCTGTGAGAGGCGCATTCAGCACGCCTGATGTGTCAGGCATCACAATGCTCTTTACGCCCATCATGGAGGCTATACGTTTTATCTCCTCCATGTCACACGGTTCCACCCAGCCGGGTATGATATTTATTTTGCCGTTTTTCCTGCCTGTTGATTCAGAAAATTCCGTCATGGCCTTTACCATGTTGGAAAAACCCGTCACGTGAGACCCCACGTAACTGGGAGTGGAGGCACACATGACATATTTTCCCTCAGGAATCTTGCCTTCCTTAAGGGCCTTTTTTCTGATCTGCGGCAGGTCATCACCTATTGTTTCAGAAAGACATGTGGTATGAACGGCAATGACATCAGGATCATAGACTGTAAAGATATTATTGAATGCCTGAACAAGGTTGGCCTGGCCCCCGAATACCGACGCCCCCTCTGTAAAGGAACTGGTTGCAGCAGGTATCGGCTCCTTGTAATGTCGCGTAAGTGTTGATCTGTGGTATGCGCAGCAGCCCTGGGAACCATGACTGTGGGGGAGGCATCCGTGGATCCCGAGAGCCGCATACATGGCTCCTATTGGCTGGCAGGTCTTTGCCGGATTTATGGTGACTGCCTTGCGCTCAGAAATCTCTTCTGGTGTATGTCTAAGTAACATCTCTTTTACCTCTATGGTTGTTATTAAAAAACAGGGGGTTCTCAGGAATCTTCCGGGTTTTTATTCCCAGACATAGGCGGCTGAGAGCTGTGGATTCTCCTGCCACGGGGCCTTCATGTAACTCCAGACCCTGCTGTTGACCAGCCTGTCAATCTCGTTGTAAAAATTCACTGCGCCCTTAAAACCTGCGTAGGGACCGCCTGAGTCATAGCTGTGGAGCTGCTTCATTGGCACTCCCAGTTTCTGTATGGAGTATTTCTCCTTGATCCCGGCGCAGAACAGGTCAGGCCTAAGAAGCTCAACAAGCTTTTCGGCCTCATACTGGTTAAGGTCGTCAATAATAAGGGTGTCGGGCTCCATGTCAGGCGCAAGTCCGTCATAACTTTTAAATTTGATACCTGCCTTCTCAAGGGCCGCTATCTGCTCCTCTGTTTTTCTTGGCCTGTAGCGGGTTTCATCAGGCTCAACCTCGATTTCTTCAATGTTTCTGCTGTCTGCATCCACCTTGAGAAATGGGAGCACCCTTCGTCCTTCATAGTCATCCCTGTGGGCAAACTCATATCCTGCAGAAATAACCTTCATGCCCATTTCCCTGAAAAGTTCCTGGTAGTGGTGCGCCCTTGAACCGCCAACAAAGAGCATGGCGGTTTTTCCCTCAGTGCGTGGCCTTATCTCCTCTATGGCTTTCTCGACTTCAGGCATTTCCTCGGCAATCACATCTTCCACCCTGTCTTTCAGCTCCTGGTCGTCAAAATAGGCTGCTATCTTTCGAAGCGATTTTGCTGTGGCATTGGCACCGATGAAGTTCACCTTGATCCATGGAATGCCAAATTTTGTTTCAAGCATGTCTGCAACATAGTTGATAGACCTGTGACACATGACACAGTTCAGATCAGCCTGGTGTGCCGAGGCAAACTGGTCATAGGTGGAATTGCCGGAAAACGTGGCAATATTGGTTATGCCGCACCGGTTGAATATCCTGTCTATCTCAAAACCGTCACCCCCGATATTGTACTCGCCAAGGAGGTTTATCTTGTATTTTCCTTCCTTTGGGACATCGTTTTCACCAACCACATGCCTGAATATCTGGTTGTTGGCGATGTGATGGCCTGCAGACTGGCTTACCCCCTTGTATCCTTCGCAACTGAAGGCAAAGACATTGCAATCCCCCAGTTTTTCCTTCATGTTCTTTGCCACCGTGTGGATATCATCACCTATGAGACCCACAGGACAGGTTGCAAAGACCCCTATGGCTTTGGGATGCATCAGGTCATAGATCTCCTGAATGGCTGCAGCCAGCTTTTTTTCTCCGCCGAAAATTATGTCAGAGTCCTGCATGTCTGTTGAAAAACAGTAGTTCATGAAGTTTTCGTCGTCAGGGCCAGGGCCTGTCTGGTTGCGTCTTGTCAGCCAGGCATAGAACGAGCAGCCTATTGGCCCGTGGACCAGGTTGACAATATCCCTGGTAGGTCCCATGATTACGCCCTTGCACCCTGCGTAGGTGCAGCCACGCATGGTAATAATGCCCGGGATAGTCCTGACATTTGCTGTTATCTCCGGGGTCCCGTTTTCAGCAGCCTCATTTATCATTATCTGCTTGGAACGTTTGCGGGCCACCTTTGGGGGATACTTCTTGATAAGTTCCGCCTTGATGTCAGCAGGATCCCAGTGCACCATTTTCTGTTTTGCTGTTGCCATATCTTTCTCCAAATATAAATTGATGCTTCAATGGTTTTTCCGTCTGTGCTGTAAGAGCCGGATAAAATCTCCTGGCTATGAAATTGCGGAAACTCCTGTTTCTGCAGTGCGTACCCGTATTGCGTCTTTAACGGGCATGACAAAGATCTTGCCATCGCCGGGCAAGCCCGTCTGGTTGACTTCAATAAGGGCCTGCACCACCTGGTCAACATGGTGGTCATCCACAACAGCGGTTATAATGCGCTTTGGATAGAGTTTGCCCTTTTCTCCAAGCACTGCAGCAGCTTCCTCATAGCCCTGTTCTGCTCCTTCAAGTACCCTGGGATTTGCAAATCCCTTGCCCCTTCCAAGCGCCTCTCTTGCAGAAAAGGCATCAACCCCAGCATCAGTAAGTGCCTGCTTGGTCTGGTTCATCTTGTTTATTCGCACCACTGCCATTACTTCCTTCATTCCGTGTCCTCCCCGGCAGGCCTGGAAACCTCCTTCTTGCCCGAACTGATGGTGTAAACTTCGTCAACATCACTTATGAAGATCTTGCCGTCGCCAAAGGCACCCTTGCCCGGCGACCTTGCAGCATTCATGATTGTCTCAACAACGAAATCCTTGTCTTCATCGTCCACAACCGACATGAGCATTGTCTTTGGAATTTCGTCATAGGTTACCTCTCCAATCTTTATGCCCCGCTGCTTTCCACGGCCGGCAACAGAATATTTGGTGACGGCAGGGAAACCGGCGTCCATAAGGGCAGCCAGTATTTCATCGCTTTTTTCCGGTCTTACAATGGCTCTTATCATTAACATTTGTTTTCTCCGCTTGTTTATTTGGGATCAGGTGTGGGACTTCTGTAAAATTTTTTTAATTCATAAGACCAAAATCCATGAGAAGATTCTCAAGTTCTTCTATTTCCATCGGTTTTGGTACAACGAACATGTCATTTTCGTCTATGGCCTTTGCAAGACCGCGGTATTCGTCTGCCTGCTTTGCATCCGGCTTCCACTCTATTACAGTCTGCCTGTTGATTTCGGCCCGCTGAACGTCGTTGTCCCTGGGCACAAAATAGATCATCTGGGTTCCCAGCTTGGCAGCAAACTTTTCAATCATCTCCTTTTCATTGTCCACCTTTCGTGAGTTACATATAAGGCCTCCAAGGCGGACATTTCCCGACTGTGCAAATTTTGTGATTCCCTTGCTGATATTGTTTGCAGCGTACATTGCCATCATCTCACCTGAGCAGACAATGTATATTTCCTCTGCCTTGCCATCTCTGATTGGCATTGCAAAACCGCCACACACAACATCACCCAGGACATCATAAAATGCATAGTCCAGTCCTTCGGATTCCTCGTAGGCCCCAAGAGATTCAAGCATATTGATGGACGTGATTATGCCCCTTCCCGCGCATCCCACGCCAGGCTCAGGCCCACCAGACTCAACACACCAGGTTCCGCCATAGCCCTTCTTGCGGATATCCTCCAATTCAACGTCTTCTCCTTCTTCCCGCAGGGTTTCAGGTTCAGATTTCTGGGCAAGACCGCCAAGCAGAAGACGGGTGGAGTCGGCCTTGGGGTCACATCCCACCACCATGACCTGCCTTCCAAGCTCCACCAGTCCGGCTACAGTGTTCTGGGTGGTAGTTGATTTGCCAATTCCGCCTTTTCCGTAAATAGCTACCTTTCTCATTTTTTCCTCCTTGTTGTTCTCTGCATGCCATGAAGGCTTAACAGATTTTTTATTGTTACCGTCTTCGTCATTACTTTCTGGTATTTAATGGCAAAGAACGTGCCATTAATTTTTTCCTTAAAAAACAATATATTATAGCACTAATGCCATTTAATTCATGG
>JALWJV010000101.1 GCA_026996955.1 Deltaproteobacteria bacterium | reverse complement strand
TAGTAGGGGCGGTTGAAGAGTTGGGCCACAGGGTGGTATCCGTCCTTGATTAATTTTTTTGTAGAGACTTAAAAAGTGCCGGGTGAATCCATGAGCAAATATAAGGTTAACAAGACTTTTCAGGAGATAAATGCCAAGATAAAGGCTGGAAAGGCAGTTGTTGTTACAGCCGAGGAGATGATCGGCATAGTCAAGGATGAAGGTCCTGAAAAGGCAGCAAAAAAGGTAGATGTTGTTACAACCGGCACGTTTTCTCCAATGTGTTCCTCCGGGGCATTTATCAATTTCGGCCATTCGGTTCCAGGAATCAAGGCATCAAGGGTGTGGTTAAATGATGTGCCCTGTTATGCAGGAATTGCTGCTGTGGACCTCTACATCGGGGCCACTGAACCCACGGAAAACGATCCTCTAAACATCATCTATCCCGGAGAATTCCTCTATGGCGGCGGTCATGTCATCCAGGACCTTGTTGCCGGAAAGCCCGTACGGCTCAGGGCCGAGTCTTACGGTACCCACTGTTATCCCAGGAAATTTTATGAAAAGACAGTAAAATTATCAGATCTCCCATACGCGAGACTGGTAAACCCGAGGAATGTCTATCAAAATTATAACTGTGCGGTGAACCTTACCAAGAAAACCGTCTATACATACATGGGGACCCTGAAACCCAATGCAGGTAATGCCAACTACTGCACAGCCGGCCAGTTAAGCCCGCTCTTTAATGATCCCCTGTACCAGACAATAGGAACCGGCACCAGAATCTTTATTGGTGGTGCTCCCGGATATGTAATATGTGAGGGAACTCAGCATAACCCCAATGCCTCCAGAACAGACAGGGATATTCCAAGGACTCCTGCAGGGACCCTTATGGTTACCGGGGATATGAAGCAGATGAATGCCAGATTCCTTCGTGGGGTAAGCCTTCTTGGTTATGGCTGTTCTCTGGCGGTAGGTATTGGTGTGCCCATCCCTGTTCTTAATGAAGAGATAGCCCTGAGAACAGGCATCTCTGATGAGGAGATTGTAACCCAGGTGGTAGATTACGGCGAAGGCTATCCCAAGGGCAAAGGCAAGAGCCTTGCCGAGGTGACCTATGCCCAGTTAAGAAGCGGCCATATCACACTTAACGGCAAAAAGGTGAAAACTGCTCCCCTTTCAAGCTATGTACTTGCAAGGGAGATAGCAGAGACCCTTAAAGAGTGGATCAACAAGGGAAGTTTCCTGCTGGGAGAACCGCAGGAACTACTGCCTGGACCAGCAGAAAAATAGCAACAGAGCTTCTGCTGAATGCCATTCAAACATGATGATCACAGTTCATCAGCCCTGAACAAGTACAATGAACTGTGCAGGTATCTTTCCTCTCTGAGGCATCCTGTAGCCATTGCATTTTCCGGTGGCAGTGACAGTTCATTCCTCCTTGATGCAATGTTGAAACACTGCAGGGTGCCTGTCCATGCAGTGCATACAGTCTCTCCATTTGTTCACCCTGATGACAGGAGCGCTGCCGACGTTGTGGCAGACAGGCTCAATGCCCCTGTGCTTCATCTTGAGTGGAACCCGTTTAATCATCCTGAAATTATCAGAAACACAGAAAGGCGCTGCTATTTCTGTAAATCCTTCATGTATAAAAATATATTGCAGCACATCTCAAAACTAGGGATTGCCCTCCTCATGGATGGTACACAGTCAGATGACCTCAATTCAGACCGGCCAGGACTGCAGGCCATAAGTGAACTTGGAATAATTACACCTCTTGCACAATTCGGGCTTGACAAGAAGGATATAGCACATTTAAGCTATCTTAAAACGCTGGAAACACCGGCTGTAACAGCAAACCAGTCATGTCTTGCATCCCGTATTGAAACTGGCAGACATATCACACACAGGGAGCTGCAGCTTGTAGCTGGCGTTGAGACCATGCTGTCTCAAATGGGATTAAAGAATACCAGATTCAAAATTGGCACCGGAAGTGCAAGAATTTTTGCGCCTGATATATCAAGGGTAGAATTGGAAGTATTTTTTCCAGAAATCAGAACCATTATGTCAGATTCAGGCTTTGGCCATCTGGAACTCTCAGCCGGGCCATAAACAGCCTGAAACAACACTTATGATTGCCTATACAGTAATCAAATTATTTTAGGGAGGGTTTAAATGAACAAGGGACAGCTTGTGGATCATGTGGCTAAGGCAGCAGGTATCTCAAAAAGCGCCGCGGACAAGGCAGTTAATGGTTTCATCGAGGCCATTGAAGAAGCCATGAGCGCTGGAGACAAGGTAACACTGGTAGGATTCGGTTCTTTTTATGTCTCAGAGAGAAAGGCTCGCACTGGTCGCCATCCCAAGACCGGTGAGGCCATTGAGATACCTGCACGCAAGGTTGTGAAGTTTAAACCCGGAAGCAGGTTGATGGAAAGCGCATCCTGAGACCAGAAAAATCATCTTTTTTCATGACAGCCGCAGGGATAATCTCTGCGGCTTTTTTCGTGCAGGAGGAAGGGATATTATATGTCAACCATCAGTGCTGACGGCTCTGACAGGATATTCAGGCGTGCAACAGTTGACGGTAAAGCTACTGTGATTATTATTCCATCCGCCTCGAACACCGGGCGTGCCGAGGCAGATGCCTTTTTCAGCATAGGCAGGCATCTGCATAATTCAGGTGTACCAGTACCTGAAATTTATGATTTTGATGTTTCAAGAGGCACTGTAACAGTTCAGGACCTGGGTGATACCCTGTTTTATGACAGTGCCATAACTCTGAAAAAGGAGAAAGAGTGGGACAGGCTTGAATCACTTTATAAAAAGGCAGTGGAAATTCTGGACTTGTTACAGCAGAGGGGTACGGAAAATTTTAATACTGACTGGTGCTTCGATACACCGGAATACACCTCCCAATTTGCCTATGAAAGAGAAGCCCTTTACTTCACGGATGCATTTGTAAAGAACAAATGCAGGGTTGCCGTGGATGAATCTATCAGAAGAGAACTTCAAAATATATGCCTTATGGTAGATGGCTTCATGAGTAAAAAATGCCTGATGCATCGGGATTTTCAATCAAGAAACCTGATGATTAAAGACGGCACGCTATATATTATTGACTTTCAGGGGGCACGTATGGGTTACTGGGGCTATGATCTTGCGTCACTGCTTTATGACCCGTACATGGATCTTCCTGAAAATATTCGTGTCAGGCTTGTTGAGTATTTCATTGATGGACATTATCTTGCCCGTCAAGGAATAAAGGCAGACAGGGAGGAATTGCTTGCAGAATTTCATGTACTTGCCCTTTTAAGGATGCTTCAGGCCCTTGGGGCATATGGATTTCTTACGGTTGTAAGGAGGCGTAATTTTTTTGAGCCTTTTATAAAACCTGCACTTAAAAACCTTGAAACTTTACTTCACAGTGGCTATTTCAAAGGGGCTGCAAACCTTGAGGCTCTTGTATCTGAATTGAGGGTTTCAAAATTCTGAAGAAAGGCATGATTGATTGCTGTTATCTTTCAATCGTATGTTTCAATAAACCTAAATGAATCTTCCATCCAGAAAAGTCAGGCTCCTCTGTCTCCTGCTTTTTACCCTATTTCTTGCCGCAGCCATCTTACTTCCGCAATTATTGGAACAGCCCGAGGTACAGAGAAAAATACGAGAGATAATCACGTCTAATGCCCCTGGAGAAATTTCAGTAAACAAAATTTCATTAGAATGGCTGCCGCTGCCTCACATAAAAATCAGTCACATTTATCTAAAAAGTCCTGAATTTATCATAAAAGCACCCTATATTGAGTTGTACCCTGATCTTCTGTGGCCTGTTCACAGACGTAATCCTGTCAAAAAGGCTGTGCTTGAATCCCCGAACGTGAATCTGATCAGCTACTCACCTGGGGACAGTTCTTCGCTCCCGCTTTCCCTGCTGCCAGAAGTAATGACCGCACACGATGCAACTGTTGTTTCAAATGCCGGAATTTTCCTGCCAGGCCTCCTGTTAGGAGACAGAAAGACCACATTCAGGGAGTGTGACCTTGAAATAAGGTTCAGCAGGGATGAGGATATTTTCAAAGTGAATTTTGAGGGAAGGCCGGGTTATGCTGACTCCCTTCAGATTGAGGCAAGCCTTCACACTGACCTTGAACGTTTTTCCGCCTGGGCGAAGGTACAGCACCTGGATCTGAACAGCCTCTTCAGTCACTACATACATGAAAAGTCAGTACCTGTAACCCATAACATCAACCTCTTTCTCTCAATAGACAGCACCAAGCCAGGATTCTACAACGCAACCCTGAATGCTGATACCCCCTGCATCATACTTGGTGCCAGCCAGAGAAGGAAAATAGAAGTCTCCTGCGGTGTCCTGTCAATGGATGTTGCCGTAACACCAGACAGTATTGATGCGTCAGTCCTCCAGTGTGACCTTAAAAATCCTCGCTTAAACCTTTCGGGAAAAATTCATCTTGATCTCCCTGATAATCAGCAAAATTCTGATCAGAAAGGCAGATTATCAAGGCAGGAAGCCCTGTGGGATATCGGGCTTCAGGCAAGAGACGTGGACATTGAGGCAGTAAGAGGAGTTGTGCTTAATCTCTTTGGCAAAAATCCTGATGTGAGGGAGGTTTGTCATATTGTTCGCGGAGGACGCGCTGACACGCTGGGGTTCAAATTCAAGGGTACCACCAGCCAGTTAGAACATCTGGACCGGATGCTGATAACTGCCCAGGTTGACAAGGTACCTGTTTATATCCCTGATCCCGATCTCTTTCTGGATGAGGCATCAGGCTCAATAGTTATCAGGGACGGGATCCTTTACGGAAAAGGGCTTAGTGCAAGGATTGGTAATTCCCAGGGCTGGAATGGAACCATTGAACTTGGGCTTTCCAATCACCTGTTTGATTTCAGGCTTGACCTTGATCTTCGTGCAGATGTTACCGAGCTTAAGCCAATTCTTGAACGGCTGATTGAAGACAGGGATATTGTAAATGAGATTAAAAAATTCCGGAATGTAAAGGGAACCGTTTTGGGTCACCTCAGCATAGGGCATGATCTGAGGGATTTTGATGTTTTTGTAAAAATAGAAGATGTGGATGCCGCAGGGTTTTATGAAAGGCTTGGCTGGCCGGTCAGTATCTCATCCGGAAAGGCGGACATTACCCCTGACAGCGTGACATGGCATGATATCAAGGGCAAGGCAGGCAAAAGCAATATAGCAAAGTGCAGCGGCAAAATAACATGGAAGGATGTGCCGGAGCTTAATATCTCGAAATTAAGCGCAAGGATAGATACCAGGCAGTTAATCTCGCACCTTTTTAGCTATCCGCTACTTAAAAAACAGATTTTACCGGTAGTAACACAGCTTGACGGCATTCTGGCACTGCACAGCGCATCTCTCAAAGGGCCGGCTTCCATGCCTGAAAAATGGCGCTACACACTTAATGCATCTCCTGTGTCGATTTCAGTCAAATCTCCACTTCTTCCAGAGGATACCTCTGCGGTTTCAGGCAAGATAACTCTTTCAGACACCAAACTGCTTTTAAGCAGTATGCAGATTAAAGCCGGTCCCGACCCCCTGTTTTTGGATGGGGCGCTTACTCACCAGCTGCTTCAGCACTGGAGAGGGAAAATTCAATTTCATGGTCAGTACGGCAGTAGAGCAGATCAGTGGGTGGTGCGAAATGGATGGCGCTCACAGGAACTTGCCTTTTCCGTTCCTTGCCTTATCAAGAAATCAGTTGTTGAATTTTATGATAACAGTGCACACTTCAAAGGTGATTTTTTATTCAGGAAGGGGAAACCTGATCAGGTCTCCTTTTTTATTGATCGTTATGTTACAGCAAACTTCCATGACATTCTGCTTGTCAGGATAGAGAGTCTTTCAGACAGCATAGTTATTTTTCTGGACTCCCTAAACCCTGAAAGGGGCCTGTTTTTTTCCGTTGACGGCAGGCTTACCAGAAAAACCGTAAACACAATCCTTGCCAAAAAGGATATCCTCAAAGATAAAATTCAGGGAAGTTTTGCATGCCTCATTGGAGAATATTCTCCTGGCAAAAAACTGAAGTACAGTGCCAAAACTAACTCTCTCAGACAGCCGGGATTTAGAGGATCAATGGAGATAAGAGGGTTAAACTGGCTTTGGGGAACCGAGAAGCCATTTGTCATTGACTCCTTCTCTGTAAGCG
>JALWJV010000100.1 GCA_026996955.1 Deltaproteobacteria bacterium | reverse complement strand
CGCTCAGACAGACGCGATTTTCTGGCTCCGCTTCGCCAAGAAAAACTACGAAATTCTTCATAGTCACTCCAAAACAAAACCAATTATCACGCTAAACTTTCATGACATGGGGCTTGTCACCCCCTGACATGAAAGTTAGCTCAAAGCTCAAAGTCGGAAGCTGAAAACAAACATGGCTTTTTTGACTTTGAGCCTTGAGCTTTCAGCTTTGAGCTATTTTCACGTTAAATAGATAGGATTGTTCAAGACAATAAAAAACCCCGGCAAGCCGGGGTTTTTTTACTGGTTTATATAATCAGCTTAACTGATTATGCACCCATTCCGAAGATCTCCATGAGCTTGGGAAGCATTGGGTTGGCGTAGAGTGCGATAAGAGCAACAACCAGTGCGTAAATTGTCAGAGACTCGATAAGAGCCAGACCGATGAACATGGTAACGGTGAGCTTACCAGCAAGCTCAGGATTGCGAGCTGTACCATCAAGACAACCCTTGGAGCAGTGACCCATACCAACACCGCAACCGGAAGCAGCGATACCAACGCCAAGACCAGCCGCCAGAACTGAAGCTGCCATCAGGAAGCCTACATGGCCACCCTTTGCTACGTCACCGTCTGCTGCCATTGCAAGACCAGCGAGTCCCAGAACCAAAAGACCTGTGAGTACAGATACCAGAGAAACCTTTTTCATCGTTTTTCCTCCCTTAGAGTTAATGTATATTTGGCCTTCTTCTTGTTGCTGAAAATTAGTGTCCTTCAGACATAGCCTCAACCGAGTAAACGATTGAGAGCATCATGAAGATGAATGCCTGAATCAGACATACCAGAACACCCAGGAACATGATTGGAAGCGGAGCCAGATAAGGACCGGCAAGCATGAACAGGAGTCCCAGCAGGATTTCCTTGGAAACCATGTTTCCAAAGAGTCGAATTGAGAGTGAAAGAATACGCCCGATATGGCTGAATACTTCAATGGGGAACATAACCGGAGCCATTGCAGGAATGGGTCCCATAAAATGTTTGATGTACTTTACCCCGTGGAACCTGATACCTAGGATGTGGTAACATGCGATGGAGATAGCGGTGCAGCCAAGGGTAACATTAAGATTGGCAGTAGGTGACATAAACCCTGGAATCAGGCCAAGATAGTTGGCGATCAGGATATACATGGCAAATGTGGCGATCATAGGAAAGATGATCAGGGTCTTCTTCTTGTCATGAGTCTGCTCGTCGATGAACTCCTCAAGACCGCCAACAAACATCTCCATGAGATTCTGCACCCCTGTGGGGATTTGCTTCATATTACTGGTGCCCATCTTGGCAAGAATCAGACAGATGATCATTGCCAGAAAACTGTACTGCATGTGCGGTGCAAGTATCTGCGCCAGCGCTGAATCTCCCCCGTGCGCGGGCAGTCCTATGGCATCCAACAGAATAGACAGAAAAAGTAATGGATGTTCCATGGCTACATAGCCTCCTTAAAACGAACTCTGTAAATTACCATTGCCAGTGTCACAATATTGAAGTTAATCACTGCCACTGACAGTCCTATGAAAAGACCTACAGGGGAAAAAATACCCGGAAAATAGAGAAAGGCTACTGTTATTGCCAGGGCTATCAGCCCCATGCGAACAGCCATGCCGCCAAAATAGGCCCCCATGTGTCTCCAGCGCATCATCCGCTTGCAGTCCCTGTCAAGGCCTGCGCAGTTGAGATTGGCAATGAGACCACCAAGCAGCACACCGGCTACCATCTGGGGTGTTGAGAAGGTACCGGTCAGAGCCACAAGGATGACCAGCATTACCCAGTTGGCTCCGGTAAAGAGCCTGATGAATGTAGGGTCAAGATGACCCGCGAGAACCGTCTTCAGCATCAATGGCCTGCCTTCCTGTTTCCTTCCCTCCTCCGGGGCCCTCCGTGGATTGGCTTTCGCCTCTCCCTGCATTTTCCTCTGCCTCTTTAGAAAATCGGCGGGTAAGAATCATGAAATTTTTTACGCCGCCTGCTAACCCAAACCCAAAACAAAGGATGGTAAGCCAGGGATAGGTTTTTCCTTCAAAAAACCTTGTATCCAGCCACCAGCCAGCCAGCACTCCGGCAAATGTGGAAAAAACAACTGATAGGGCTATTGTTGATGCCGTACTGAAGCTTTTGAAGGCAAGACCAAATTCGTGTCTTATAGAACCCATATTATCTCTCTCCTGCCCTCAAGAGCGTGGCATCAGGGCAACCATGCCGTTAAGCGTGAAATTCCTGCCCATAAACTGAAGCTCCAT
Organism: Deltaproteobacteria bacterium; assembly: GCA_026996955.1. Taxonomy (GTDB): domain Bacteria; phylum Desulfobacterota; class Dissulfuribacteria; order Dissulfuribacterales; family QOAL01; genus S144-17. Next base: position 3,957 of record JALWJV010000100.1, on the reverse strand, counting down.
TCAGTCGGATATATCAAATAGCATATTATTATTTATTATGCAAGAGTTTTGAATACTGATTCAGCAACCTGCACCGTATCCTCAATATCATCCCAGGTATGGGCAGTTGAAATCATCGCCGCCTCAAACTGTGACGGTGCTATGTAGATTCCCTGTGCAAGCATGGACCTGAAAAACCGTGCATACATATCTGTGTCAGACTTAAGTGCCTGATCAAAATTTTTAACCGGCCCCTCCTGACCAAAGAAACAGGTCAGCATTGAACCAATCCCCTGAACCGTACACTTGACTCCGCTTTCTGCTGCGGCTCGGCGATACCCTTGGGCCATTGCCTCTCCCTTCTGCTCCAGGGTCTCGTAGGTTCCCGGGCGTGAAAGTATTTCAAGTGCTGCCAGGCCCGCTGCAGTTGCAAGGGGATTTCCGGAAAGAGTTCCTGCCTGATAAACAGGGCCTGCCGGGGCAATCTGCTCCATTATCTCCTTCTTTCCGCCATAAGCCCCAACAGGAAGGCCGCCGCCTATAATCTTCCCCATTGTGGTAAGGTCAGGGGTGATGCCGAAATACTCCTGGGCGCCGCCAAGCCCAAGCCTGAACCCTGTGATTACCTCGTCGAATATGAGCACTATACCGTGTTTTTCAGTAAGCTCCCGTACCCCCTCAAGATAGCCCTCCACAGGGAGAATTACTCCCATGTTTGCCGGGACCGGCTCCATGATTACCGTAGCAATATTGTCTGCATCTGACTTGATCAGTGATGCAAGGGCATCAATATCGTTAAACGGGATAGATACGGTGTTTGCTACAATCTCCTCCGGGATTCCGGGGCTTCCGGGAATACCAAGGGTTGCCACACCAGAGCCTGCCTTGACAAGGAATGAATCTGCATGGCCGTGATAGCAGCCGTCAAATTTCACTATCTTTTTCCTGCCTGTATAACCCCGGGCAAGCCTGATGGCGCTCATGGTTGCCTCAGTGCCTGAATTGACAAGGCGTACCATTTCAACCGATGGAACATATTCACAGATGCTCCTGGCAAGCTCAACCTCCCGCCAGGTAGGGATGCCAAAACTGGTACCGGACTCAAGGGCAGAGGCAACCGCTGCATTTATCTCCGGGTGGCAGTGACCTGTGATCATTGGCCCCCAGGAACAGACATAATCAACATAACTGTTGCCATCGGCATCTTCTATATAGCAGCCAGAGCCCTGTTCCACAAATATAGGGTCACAGCCAACCGACTGACAGGCCCTGACAGGGCTGTTTACCCCACCGGGGATTACCTTTTTGGCCTCTTCAAAATAACGGGATGAAAGTTCATTATGCAACATAGTGCTGTATTCCTCGTATCAGTCCTGCCGGACAACTTATTTGAGTTTCAGATACCTTCTCTTGCCCACCTTGATCACGCAGCCGGACGCATCAACCGGTATCTCATCAGCAGACACCTTCTGGCCGTCAATACTGATTGCTCCCTGCTTAATCAGCCGCCTTGCCTCTGAAGCACTCTTCACAAGCCCTGCCTCCTTGAGCACCTTGGGAAGAAATACGGCGCTCCTGTCAACATCGGCTCCAAGAACGTATTCAGGAATGTCATCAGGCACCTCTCCCCGGCGGAACTGGGCATCAAACCCTTCCCGTGCCTTTTCAGCAGCGGCCTTTCCATGAAATCTTCCAACAAGCTCCATTGCAAGCTGCACCTTGACATCTCTGGGATGCACTGCCCCTGCCTGCATGTCGGCCTTGAGCCGTTCGATTTCATCCATTTCCATGCTGCTCAAAAGCTCGTAGTAACGGAACATCAGGTCGTCTGATACGGACATGAGCTTTCCGAACATGGTGCCCGGGTCATCGGTAATGCCCACATAGTTCCCCAGGGACTTGCTCATCTTGTTCACGCCGTCAAGCCCTTCAAGCAGCGGCATGGTAATAACCGTCTGGGGCTTCTGGCCATACTCCTTCTGCATGTGCCTGCCCACAAGGAGATTGAATGTCTGATCTGTGCCGCCAAGCTCAACATCTGCCTTGAGCGCAACAGAATCATAGCCCTGGATAAGGGGATAGAGGAATTCGTGGATGGCAATGGGGCGCTGTGACTGGAACCGCTTCTTGAAATCGTCCCGCTCAAGCATCCTTGCAACTGTGTGCTTGGCGCATAGACGAATCATGTCAATTGACTTCATCTCATTCATCCAGACACTGTTAAAGGCAATTTCGGTCTTGTCCTCGTCCAGTATCTTGAAAATCTGCTCCTTGTAGGTAGCGGCATTCTGCTGCACCTGCTCAGGGGTAAGAGGCGGCCTGGTCTCTGATTTGCCGGTTGGATCACCTATAAGGCCGGTAAAATCGCCGATAAGAAATATTACCTGGTGACCCAGCTGCTGAAAGTGCTTCATCTTCTGTATGAGCACTGTATGCCCCAGATGAAGATCCGGTGCTGTGGGATCAAACCCTGCCTTTACCCTCAGCGGCCTGTTGTCTGCAATGGCGGACTTGAGTTTCTGCTCAAGCTCCTCCATGTCAATTATATCAACAGCCCCTCGGCTGATCAGATCCAATGATTTTTGAATATCCTGTTCCATCTGTAAAACTACCAGGAACGCGGCAGCGTCCCTGCTCTCCCTCTTCTAAGTGAAATCACGCGTAACTGTTCAGCGTATTAACTGAAAAATAAGACCATTGACCACGCTGAACATAATACAACCTGGATTGAGCGATTGTCGGATTTGCTGCAGATCCGCGAAAGAGGAATTTCCCATAATAGTCGGCTATATGGGAATTCCTCTGACAAAGGAGATGCAGTGAATACGGCAATCCCGGAGGGTTTCAAAAGTTGAACAGTATGACAGATGTAACTCCTTTTGATATCGTAAAAAATCATTTTTTCAAACTTTTGAAACGCTCAATTCAGGTACAATCAACATACCGGATTAATAACCGGTATGTCAGCCATCACTTGGCATATTCAACTGCCCTGGTCTCCCTGATGACAATGATTTTTATCTGGCCGGGATAACTCAGCTCACTCTCAATCTTCCTCGCTATATCCCTGCATATAAGACTTGCCTCAGCATCGCTGACCTTGTCACTGTTGACCACTATGCGAATCTCACGCCCGGCCTGGATGGCATAGGACTTCTGTACCCCCTTGAAGGAGGTTGCAATCCTTTCAAGATCCTCAAGCCGTTTTACATAGGTCTCAAGCATCTCGCGCCTTGCCCCGGGCCTCGCACCTGAAAGGGCATCGGCAGCCTGAACCAGAACCGCCATAACTGTCTCAGGCTTTACGTCTTCGTGGTGTGCAGCAATGGCATGGACAATATCCCTGGATTCACCATATTTCTTGGCAAGATCAGCACCTATAATTGCGTGCGAGCCCTCAACCTCGTGGTCAACAGCCTTGCCTATGTCATGGAGCAGGCCAATGCGTTTTGCCTTCTTCACATCAAGGCCAAGCTCTGATGCCATCACACCGCACAGGAAAGCCACTTCCAGTGAGTGCTGCAGCACGTTCTGTGAATAGCTGGTACGGAATTTGAGTTTGCCAAGGAGCTTTATCAGTTCAGGATGTATGCCGTAAACACCAACATCAAAGGTGGCCTGCTCCCCTGCCTCACGGATGGCAGAATCAATCTCCTTTTCCACCTTCTGAACCACCTCTTCAATGCGAGCAGGGTGGATTCTGCCGTCAAGCACAAGCCTCTCAAGGGCAACCCTTGCCACCTCACGGCGCACAGGATTAAAGCCTGAGAGAAGTACAGCCTCAGGGGTATCGTCAATAATCAGATCAACTCCGGTTGCAGCCTCAATGGCACGGATGTTCCTGCCTTCCCGCCCGATGATCCTGCCCTTCATCTCATCGTTTGGAAGGGGCACCACCGACACCGTGCGCTCTGCCACGAACTCCCCTGCATAACGGGTAATGGCAAGCGAGAGAATCTCCTTGGCCTTCTTGTCCGC
>JALWJV010000099.1 GCA_026996955.1 Deltaproteobacteria bacterium | reverse complement strand
ATGCCCCCAGGGTAAAGGTGCCCTGGAACAGCAGGTACATGAACAGGACAAAGACAGGAAAGCCAAGGAGACGGTTGGTAAGCACCTGATCAATTCGATCGCTTACAGTCTGCTTTGCCGCTGCAGAAAGGCGCATGGTCTCCTTCAGTGCCCCTGATATAAAACCGTACCTTGCCTCTGCAATAACGGTCTCGGCATCTTCTTCAAAGAGTTTTTCTATCCTTGCCCGGCTCTCATCAACCTGGTTCCTTATCTTCTCAACACCTTCAGGGGGAATAAGGCCTTGCTGCCCGGCATGTTCTATCTTCTCCCAGACCGAGGCATCATTTTCAAGCAGTTTGACAGCTACCCATCGTGGATAGTACCGGCTGTTAAAGTCCGGGTAGTTGCCAATTTCGCTCTTGATTGCAAGGATCTCCTTCTCCACCTCCGTGCCGTAATTTACATGTATATGCCGGGAGACCGGATCCTGTCCGCTGTGTACCTCAAGCACCGTATCCAGGAGCCTGTCTATTCCCTCTCCCCTGGTGCCAACGGTTTCAACTATTGGTACTCCCAAAAGCCTTGAAAGGTGCTCAAAATCAATCTTTATCCCCCTGCTCTGTGCAACATCCACCATGTTCATGGCAAATACCAGGGGGATATTGAGCTCTATGAGCTGGGTTGCCAGATAGAGATTGCGCTCAAGGTTTGAGGCATCAATAATATCCACCACCACGTCCGGGTGTTCTTCCAGGATAAAATCCCTGGCTACAATCTCTTCAACTGAATATGCGGTAAGGGAATATATACCAGGAAGATCCACAACTTTAATGGTGGTATCCCTGTATTCAAGGCTGCCTTCCTTTTTTTCAACAGTTACCCCGGACCAGTTTCCAACCTTCTGTCTGGCACCGGTAAGATGGTTGAATATTGTTGTCTTCCCTGCATTGGGATTGCCCGCAAGGGCAATGGTTAAATTTTTCATAGACTCACTCTGAATTATCTCTTTACCTGCCCTGTTCCGCATTTTTCCTGCAGGGGCTGCGCATCCACCCTGAAGGCAGTGGCCTTGAAAAACGCTACATCCTTCCCCTCTCCATCTCTTACAGTAACTGTATAGACACCGGTTCTGGAGCCCTGATGAATGGCTGATGCATAAGCCACAAGGTTAGTCCCGGGCCTGGCAGGGCGCATGTAGTTTATGGCACACTCAAGGGCAAGTGCCATTTTGCCGCTGCTGTTTCCTGCTAGGGCAAAGGCAACATCAGCAAGGGCAAAAATGGCAGCGCCATGACAGATAAACGCTGCATTCAGGTGGTCGGGACCGACTGTCATGGAGACCGTTGCCTCGCCGTCTCCAACAGACTCAATTTTCATTCCGAAAATTTCTATCAGCCTGTCATGTTTCTCAATATATTTTTTCACTGATTCAATATCCATAATTCAAACCATCTTTCAAATCAGACAGAAACACCCGGCGTTTTATGTTTTTTCAGGAGCTCTTTTTCAAGCCTTCTCCACTTCCACATGAACTTCCCCTTTATGTTTGGAGGGGCAAGGTTGTTAAGGACCTGGGCAACCCTGCTCAACTTTGGATAAAGTGCCGATTTTTTGAGCAGCGGGCTTCCTTCCGGAAGCACAAGGGTAAGGACAAATATCATAATCCCGGCAAATATAAGCCCTTTTGCAAGGCCCACAACGCCTCCAAGCAGCCTGTCAAGCCAGCTGAGTTTGATAACCCTGAAAAATCCCCGCAGGAGGATTCCTGCCACAAGAAAGGCAAGATACACAACCACAAAGAGCAGGGCGAAAGAGAGCAGGGAGAGCCACGGCTCACGGTGCACAAAGGGGGAGAGCCTTACTGCAACAAAGGGAAACTGCTGGGCTGCAACATAAAACCCGAGCACTACACCAAACAGCGTGGAGACAGCAACACTGAATCCAGCCCAAAGTCCCCTGCCGATAAACACGGCAAACATCACCAATATTCCAATATCAAGCCAGTTCAGGCCTGAAAAAAATGACATTATCATATCCATTGTTATTTTCCTCGCAGAAAAAGTGTGGCAGGTCTTGTAAGGCTGTAATAGGTGTGATTCATGTGCTTGGGCTTTCTGAATCCCCTCTTGAACAGAAATGTACCTTTAACACGCTGAAGCCACCCGGCTTTTTCAAGTTCGTTAAGCATATCCATTACAGCCCGTAACTCAAGGCCATGCCTCCTGGATATGAACTTGGCACAGTCAGCGCCATTTTCCTTGATATCACGAACCAGGGTCTGTTCAATGCTGTCCAGTTTGTCCCAATCCTTCATAGTTTACGCCTGCCAGAGCTGCAGCCTTTTTTGTTGCGGCATTAAGGCCGTCTTCAAGCCTCTTTCTGTAAAATTCCACCATTCTGCCACGGGCATGTCCGGGCACCGTGAACTCTTCGCCATAAACAAGGCATACCTTGGAGAAGGGAAGGGGGAGGCAAAGCCGGTCCCAGGTGTTGAAATACTTTGCGCGGGATGCAGCAAAGCCCGTTGGGATGATGGGAGAGCCTGTCTCCCTGGCAAGGATAACAGCCCCGATCTGCGCGATGTTGGCAGGCCCTTTTGAACCGTCTGCAACAATACCAGCCGGAATGTTAAAACGCTTCATAAGGCCTGCCATCTGTTTTACAGCCTTAAGACCGCCTTTCATCCTGGAACCCCTCACCGGAATCTGGCCCCACATGCTTATTACAGTGGCAACCCACTGGCCATCCTTGCTGGGACTTGTCATAATGGTGCCTTTATAAACGCTGAAGTGATAAAGTGTATAGATAAGGCTTGAATGCCACAGTGCAATTATGGGTTTTCTGGGGCTGTCGCCTTGAAGCGCTTTTTCCGAACACCTTGAGCGGACAATTACCGCCCTGCATGTCCCAAGGTAGAGCTCAACGGCCTTAAGTGCCATTTTCATGGTAAAGGGAGCCGAAGAGCGCTGTCCGGTTGCTGGGTTTGTGTTATATGCCTCCGCCTCTCGCACATTCATGGGCAATCAGGTAACATGGCACAGGTTATATATCAACAAACTTTTTCGGTACATGCATAGATACAAAATCAGGTTGTAAGGTACAATACTCATGAGCGATGACAAAAATTTTGAAACTTACCTGAAGGAGCTTGAACAGATAGTAGAGGAGCTTGAAAATGGCAGCATGCCCCTTGAAGATGCCCTGAAGTCCTTTGAACAGGGCGTAAAGCTTGCGCGGCAATGCAGCAAACTGCTGGATCAGGCAGAGAAAAGGGTAAAGATCCTTACGGAAAACGGCGAGGCGGGCTTCCTGCCTGAAGAAGAGGATAATACTTAAACCAGGAACAATGGAGGTGGCTACATGAACAGGCACTTGCTTGCGGCAAGCGATGGTTCAGCACATTCGCATCGCGCCCTTGAATACGCTGCAGAACTTTACCGGAACGTGGATGATATAGACATTACCATCATAACAGTCGCCCAGCCTGTGCCACGCTACCTGCAGGCAGGATTTTCCACCGGAGCAGGAGAACTTAACCGGTTAGGGCTTATTGATGATTTTCTGTCCACAAGGGAATCTGAATGCCGGAAGATTCTTGAGGCAGGTGTTGACCACCTGATACGATCAGGGTTTCCGGAAGAACGGATAAGGACAAAGGAAATTGTCCGAAGCAAGGGCATCGCACATGATATCCTCTTTGAGGCGCGCCTTGGCAAATACGATGCAATACTTGCTGGCACGCGTGGTATGAGCAATGTTTCGGCCTTTCTTACAGGCAGTGTTTCAAAAGATCTTGTAAAATATGGAAAGAATATACCAGTATGGCTGGTGGCTGATAAAAGCAAAGACCCCTGTAATGTACTTATTGCCGTGGATGCGTGCCAGGAGTGTCTAAGGGTACTTGACCATGCGGCCTTTGCCCTTGCAGGAGTGACACGGGCGCAGATAACGGTATTTCATGTTATCCCAAGGTTCCGGCCCTTTATCTCTTCTGAAGAAAAGATGAAATTTGATGAAATTGAACGTTTTGTCACGAAAACGGCAGAAAAGGAGGTTAAAGACCTGCTTTCAGAAACAAAGGATATCTTTTCTGCAGCAGGTCTTGATTCCGAAAATGTGGAAATCAGGATAAAGCAGGGTACAACCGGGGTTGCCTCTGATATTCTGCATGAATATAAACATGGCGGATACGGGACACTGATTGCCGGGCGCAGGGGTATAGGCGGTTGGGAAGCCCTGATCCCCGGGAGCGTGTCGGACAGGTTAATTAACAGTATTGACCGGGGCGCAATATGGATTGTCGAGTAAGGGGTTGTCCCACAAAAACAGGGATTTCTATGACAATGGAGATGTCGTAAATGCGGCCTCTTGAAACATTCAATTCAAGTGAACAGTAGGTAAAACCTAGATTGAGCGATTGTCGGATTTGCTGTAGATCCGCGAAAGAGGAATTCCCATAATAGTCGGCTATATGGGGATTCCTCTGACAAAGGAGATGCAGTAAATACGGCAATCCCGAAGGGTTTTAAAACCGGAAAACTATAATTGATCTAATTCCCTTGAATTTCATTGAAAAAATAATCTTCCAGGTTTTGAAACGCTCAATCTAGGTAAAACTAATCAAGGATCAATTCAGTAATGGCAAAGATAATTATAGCAGGCGGAGGCATGTCCGGCATGTCCCTGGCGTGGTACATAAAGAAGGCAAGGCCGGATTATGAGGTAACGGTGCTTGAGGCATCTGATTATGCCGGTGGCAAGGCATGCACCCACAGGGAAGATGGATTCCTGTGTGAAAAGGGTGTAAACGGGGTGCTGGACAACAAACCATCCACCCTTGGCCTTGCAGGAGAGCTGGGGCTTTCTCCTTTGAAGAGCAATGATGCTGCAAGAAAGAGATTTGTCGTCAAAGACAGCAGGCTTGTGCCTCTTCCCGAATCCCCCGGTTCATTCCTGACATCCCCGCTCCTCTCCCTTCCTGCAAGGCTCAGGGTGATTCTTGAGATGGTTGTCCCGGAGGGAAACCCTGATATTGACGAATCCCTTGCAGATTTTGCCCGCAGACGTCTTGGGAAAGAGGCGTTTGAGTATCTGATTGACCCCATGTCGTCCGGGATCTATGCAGGGGATCCGGAAAAACTTTCCCTGAAAAGCTGCTTTCCAAGGATTTATGAACTGGAACACGGGTATGGCAGCCTGATACGTGCGATGATAAGGCTTAAAAGAGAGGCTGCAAAAAAGGGAAACTCAGGCCCCGGGGCAGGGCCTGGCGGGGTACTCACATCCTTTAGAAACGGCATGAGTGAGATGGCTGACCGTCTTTCTGAAAGCCTTGGTTCATCATTAAGGACAAGATCTGCTGTAAAAAACGCCATCAGGACAGACAGAGGCTGGGAGGTGGAGCTTGAAGACGGCAAAACCATGAGCGGCTCGCACCTTGTGCTGTCCTGTCCGGCATACGTTGCCAGGGACATTATGAAACAGAGTGCTCCAGGGCTTTCTGAGGCTGTTTCTGAGATACCCTATCCGCCAATATCAGTGGTGTGTCTCGGTTTCAGGAAGGATGCCATTAAAAATTCCCTGAACGGTTTTGGATTTCTTGCCCCGCACTGTGAAAACAGGCAGATACTCGGGGCGCTTTGGGACTCTTCTGTTTTTGACAACAGGGCGCCTGAAGGCTATCACCTTGTGCGCTGCCTTGTTGGCGGTGCAAGGCAGGGTGAGATTGCACTGCTTCCGGATGAAAAACTTGTGGATGTTGCAATCGGCGAGTGCAGGCAGCTTATGGGGCTTGAAAAGACCCCGGAATTTACAAAGGTGTTCAGGTGGCAGCATGCCATCCCACAGTATAATGTCGGGCATGCCAGGATAATTGAAAAAATTGAACAGGAGCTTTCTTCCCTGCCTGGCCTGTATGCCAGGTGCAACTGGATTGGCGGGGTGAGCCTTAACGACTGCGTGGCAAACTCAATGAAAACGGCAAGTGAAATTTGCGGAGGTAATGGTAACTGATGACAGCTTCAAGAGAACAGTCAAGCCCTGTCACAGGGGCAGAAAACATAGAGTGGAATCTTGCTGACCTGTACAGCGGGCTGGACGATCCGGCAATAGAACGTGATATGGAAGCCTGCCGCACACTGGCTGACAAAGTATCAGAAAAGTACTCGGAGCGTGTGGCAGAACTTGACGCCGCAGCCCTCTTTTCAGCAGTAAAAGAGATAGAGGATATGTACGAGATACTTGGCAGGGTTTCAGCCTTTGCAT
>JALWJV010000098.1 GCA_026996955.1 Deltaproteobacteria bacterium | reverse complement strand
TGCCCATGTTGCCGGAATCTGCGGGGCAGTGCGGAAAACCGCAAAATCACATTTTTACAAATCTACTAAAGCAAATAGCAGTTTGCAAGAATAGTGTCAAATTTTGATTTAACTGAAATTTCATCCGTCAAACCTGATTGTATAATCTCCTGGACTATCCACATTTTGTTCACTAAACTTTCATGACATGGGGTTTGTAACCCGCTGACATGAAAGTTGGCTCAAAGCTCAAAGTCGGAAGCTCAAAAGCAAACATGACTCCTTCACCGCCCGCTTCGCTCAAGGACGCCAAGAACGCAAAGAACAACACCAAGGGAATTATTTCTTCCCTGTCGGCCACCCCGACAGGGAAAAATTAAAAACCCTTTGCGTCCTTAGCGTCCTTTGCGGTTCAGCTTTTGTCTTTTTGAACTTTAAGCCTTGAGCTTTCAGGTTTGAGCCATTTCCACGATAAACCGTGAGGACAGAAATATGCGCATAAAACACACCATTCCCAAAATCATCTTTATATCCCTTATTTTGATTGTGACAAATACAGCAGTGGCATCAAGCACAGCCAGCAAAATGCCCAAAATAGCCAACAAACCGTTCCTTATAACAGGGCAGCTGCCACACTATACCCCCATGCTCATGAAGGTATGGGATGATCCGGAACTTGGTCTGTCTGACAAACAGAAACGATGGCTCAAGGTTGTAAGGGAGGAGACAATACAGGACATAAGGAGGATTGCCCAGAAGACCGCCAGCCTGGAAAGACAGGTGGCAAACGGAATAAAAACCGGCATGGAGCCAGACCAGCTGCTTCCAATTGTAAAGGAGATATCGGCCCTTAAGACAGAGGCAACCATGGTTCACCTCAAGTGCATCTATGATACCCGCAAGATACTGACTGAACAGCAGTTGAAATGGCTTGAAAACCGGTTCAAAAATTCGCACAGGGAGGAAAGGTAATGCTTCAGATCATCCCCTCACCCCACGATGAAGTAGTAGTTGTAAAGGCTACAGGGCTGCTCACTGATGAAGACTACAAAAACTTTGTCCCTGAGCTTGAAAGACTTATCAACGAGCGTGGTGCCATCTCAATGTTGGTTGAGTTTGAAAATTTCAAGGGTTGGGAGCCAAAGGCGCTTTGGGAAGACTTCAAGATCGGGCTGAAACACCCGGATGATTTCAAGAAAATCGCAATTGTCGGGGACAAGGCATGGTTTCATCTCTTTGCCATAATTGCAGACGCATTTACCTGTGGTGAGGTAAAATATTTCAACCACAATGAAATACAACAGGCCTGGGACTGGATACTTGCAAAGGAGCCGGCAGACAATGATGAAACCGGCCAGGAAACGGAAGAAGAAAAACCCCTTCTGCCTTACAAAAATATTGTGGTGGCAATGGATTTCTCGCCACATGCAGAACGGGCCCTAGCCCGTGCAGTGGAGCTGGCAAGACTCTACAAGGCAAAGGTAGCCGTGGTGCACGCCTTTGAAAATTTCATGCTTTACGATGTCTATCCTGATGATTTCCTTGGGGCAGGAACAGCCCTTCCGATGTATGATCCTGAACTTGAACAGCAGCTCTTTGACTCAGCAGAAAAGAGGCTTGAGGAGATGGTAAAAAAGGCAGATTACGATAAAATCAGTGCCCAGGTGATCTGGGGCTCTCCCTCTGCCACTGTAATATCCTATGCTGAATCACAGAAGGCAGATCTTGTTGTGGCAGGCTCCCACGGCAGGAAAGGCATTGCGCGCCTTTTAGGCTCTACAGCCAACAGCATAATGCACAAGGCAAGGTGTGATGTACTGGTGGTAAGGCTTGATTAGCGAAGGCCCCTGAGACGCCTCTGATGCTCAAGATAAAATTTACGCCTGAGAAGCCCTGAGGGATCATCCGGTATCTGTCTGAGCCACTGTTCAAGCTCCCGTTCCTCCTGGCTCTTCTGCACTTCCGGTTCCTTTTCTGAGTCACGGCCAGACAAGGCGCGGGCAGTTTCCTTTTCGCCCTCCTGCTGCCTCTTTTGACTTACTGCGCCTTGCTTTTTCCTGTCACTGGTTTTGTTTTGCTGCTCCTTGCCTGCTGCCTGACCTTTTTCGCTATCCTTCTCTTGCCCTGATTTTCTGTCATCTTCCCTGCTCTGTTTTTCTACTGTATTTTCAGGGTGGTCTTCACCATGCAGTGTGTCAGCGTTGTTATCAGATGGTTCATTTGACTTTTCATTAAGCCGCTGGGATGCGCTGTTACCTGCCTGAGAATCCCTGTTTTGCATGCCCTGGCTATCCTGTTTTTCCCCTTTGTTTTCCTGGCTACCCTCTTTATCGCTTTCCTTTCCACCTTGCTGCTGCTTCCTGCCTTTATCATTACTGCTCCCTGAAGATTTTTTACTTTGGGGCGCTTGCCGCTGTTTCTTCTGATCCTCAAGAATCTTTTTTACCAGGTCACGGTTAAACCTCGCATCACTGTTATCAGGATCAAGCTTCAGGGCCTGTTCATAGGCATCAAGCGCCTCTTCAAGCCTCCCCTCCCTGGCCAGGCTGTTTCCCCTGTTATAGAGCGCGCGGGCGCCATCAAGCCCTTTTAGAAGTTTTGAAGCCTCCTTGTACTTGCCTGCCTTATAGAGTGCTGCTGCCTTATACTCCGGGTCATCAAAAAGCCTTGCCGCCTCATCATACTTGCCCTGCTGGTACTGGCTCCATGCCTGCTGATCCTTGCGCATCCAGAGGTCATCCCAGCCAAATGCAAATGCAGGACCTGTTACACTGAACTGATACAGCATGGAAACTGTCAGCATTAGGAGCATTCCCCTTCTGAAGGCTGCCAGACATACAGGAATAAGCAGCAGCACAAGCCACACACCTTCATCCTGCCATTTGTCAACACGGGCTTTCCTCTCCCTGACAGATGAAGTCCCCGGCGTATTGCTGTTTTCCGCCAAAATCCTGCGTATATCAGAATCATCCGTTGTTATCTTTTCGTAAACTCCGCCACCTTCTTCTGCCAGTTTGCCCAGTCCTGCATCATCAAGGCGTGCCATATAGGTATTTCCAGAACTATCCTTTGCAAACCCACCGGAAGGATCAGGCACAGGGGCGCCAGCCTCGGTCCCAATTCCAAGCACAGAAACCCTTATACCCTTTTGCCTTATCTTTTTGATCTCATTTACAGTGGAAGCCATGTCGGAAATACCGTCTGAGACAAGTATAATACTCCCCCTTTTTATACCTGCCTGCACAAGAAGCCTGTATGCCATGTCCAGGGCAGGGGCAGCCCTGTCCCCGGAAACCGGCATGATATCTGCGGAAAGCGCTGGAAGCATTGCCTTGATGGTTGCAGTGTCATCGGTCAGGGGAACAACAGTAAAGGGCTCGCCACTGAACGCCACAAGGCCGGTAAACCCCTCCCTGCCTGCATCAAGCATGTCCTTGATCTTGAAAATTGCCCTGGACAGGCGTGAGGGCTTTATGTCAGTTGCCATCATGGAAGGCGACATATCAAGCACAATAACCCTGCCTGTCTTCAACCTGAATACGGGTTGGGGCTGCTTTTCCCATGCAGGCCCGGCAAGGGCTATTACTGCAATGAGCCACGACAAGCCAAGAACAACCAGTGGCAAAGTGCTGGACGCGCCTGGCCTGTCAAGGATAAGGTGCTGAAGCAGCCTGGAATCACAGATATTTTCAAGCTGCTGCAGGCCTGTCTTTTTCCTGAAGCGAAACAGAAGCACCAGCGCACATGGGATAAGAGCGTAAAACCACTGGGGTCTTAAAAAATGAAAATCTGGAGGAATTATCATCATGATGCATGTCCGGAAAATCTTGCCTTGACTTGTGCAAACAGCCTGCTTTTAACAAGAATATCCCAAAATGCCCATGCCAGTGTAAGCGCAAAGGCTGTCCCAAGCGGGAAATAAAACAGGTCAGTAACAGGCCGCACCATCTTTGATTCGGCATTTACCGGCTCAAGTTTGTCAAGCTCGTGATAAATCTCCTCAAGGCCCTTTCTGTCAGTTGCCCTGAAGTATCTGCCTCCGGTCACCCTGGCAATATACCTGAGCATATCTTCATCAAGGTCTGCGGAAGGGTTCACCGTGCGAGTACCAAAAAAATCCCTTATTCGTATCCGCCTGGCTCCAACACCTATTGTATAAATCTTTATTCCTGCCTGGGCTGCAAGTTCTGCTGCCCGCCTTGGTGTAATAGTGCCAGCGGTGTTTGCCCCATCTGTGATCAGTATGATACAGGCCTTTTTGTTGTCTGATTTTATCAGGCGTTTTACAGCAAGACCTATGGCGTCACCAATGGCTGTTTTGTCGCCTGCAATGCCGGTCTGGGCATCATTAAGGAATTTTATAACTGTATTTCTGTCAAAGGTGAGTGGCGCCTGCATGTAAGCCCGTGTGCCAAAAAGGATAAGCCCCAGCCTGTCTCCCCTGCGTTTTTTTAAAAACTCAGAAGCCACCTGTTTTACAACATCAAGCCTGGTTCCACGGCTGCCCTCAAGATCAAGGTCAGGCGTATCCATACTCTTGGAGACATCCACCGCAAGCATAAGGCCACGGCCTGTTTCCGGAAGCTCCACAGGCTCTCCAAGCCACTGGGGCCTTGAGGCAGCAAGGAGAAGCAGGAGCCACACAAGTGAAAGCAAAACTGCCCTCCATTGCCTTGATCCTCTGCGGCAGGAAATCCCGGATTGGCGAACAATATCCTCCACGAAGGGGGCATAGAGGGCAGGAGGCCCCGCTTCTTTTACCGATGGGACAAAACGCCATACAACCCAGGGAAGTGGAAGCAGGATAAATATCCAAGGCCAGGCAATGTGCATCATGTCCCAGCCTCCCTGTTGGCAGCCCCTTTACACCCTGAAAACATGGACCTGCTGCACCTGACACCCTTTATCCATCGTCTTGCAAGCCTCAGAAGTTCCCTGCGATCCACCTTGCAATCAGGCGCATAAATCCCCTCTCCAAGGACCGTCCCTGTCCCTGAAAGGAAATCAGTGCCGCTGGATGCGTGGGCCTGAAGAAATTCAAGCCATTTTCTGCCGGAAAGCATCCCTGCATTCTCATCAGGAAAACAGCAAATGGCATATCTTTTAAGCACATGAGAAACACCAAGGGCAAACTCCCTCTGTGAAAGCGTGCTGTCTTCGCCTATGGCTGTAAGCTCCTTAAGGGCTGCACGCCTTAGCCTTCCTGCCACATACAGCCATACCAAAGCACCAATCAGCCCAATTAACATGAAAAACAGCACCCACCAGCCAGGGGCAGGAGGCCACCAGGAAACAGGGGGTGGCGCGTGGATGGGGCGCAGTGCATCCAGGGCCCCTGATGGGATTGATGACAGGGAAGAAGGAGTCATGCAGCCCTCCCCACCGGGTTGAAGGCACGCCTTACAAGACGTTGAGCAGGAATATCAGATGGAAAATCCAGCCACTTTACTGCAAGCCCCCTGGTAACAGCCTGAAGATGCTCCCTGTGGCGCAAAAACTGCTGTGACCACGCCTTTTGTACCTGGGTAAGGGATGTATCAACTATAACCCGGTTATTTTTTGAGCCAAATCTATACACACCTGGCGGCGGAGGCGTGCTTTCAAGGGAATCATGGATAAGACATGCAATAACGTCATTTCTCATAGCTATTGCCCGAAGCAGAGTTGAGCCACGCTCTCCAAGTTCACGAAAATCACTCAGAATAACAACCAGACTTCCTGAACGGGACATCTTTTCAATAGCTGCAAGGGTGCGGTCCAAGCGGCCATGCTCAATATCACCAGGCTCCACTGGCTGAAGTTCAACAACTGTGCGAAGAAGCCCAAGCACACCTGCCTGTCTTGGCCTGGGCAACACCGTACGCACACCGATTCCACCGGATACGGCGCCCCCTACCCTGTCACCGCAGGAAACCGCAGACCAGGCAAACAGTGCTGCAGCCCTTGCAGCAAGCACTGACTTGAACTGAAGCCTTGTACCGAAAAACATGCCGGGGTTAAGGTCAACCAGAAGCAACACAGGGCGTTCCCTCTCCTCCCTGAAGAGCTTGGTATGGGGTTTACCCCTTCTAGCCGTTACCCGCCAGTCAATACTCCGTACATCATCACCTGGCTGGTAGATACGCACCTCGTCAAATTCAAGGCCCCTGCCTCTGAAAGCTGACCTGTGTGCCCCTGCCTGAAGCGTTGTTGGACTTCTGCGACCGGAAAGAACCGCTCTCTGGACTGCTCCACGCAGGCGCACCAGCTCTTTCAGGTCTGTAATTACTCCAGGGACT
>JALWJV010000097.1 GCA_026996955.1 Deltaproteobacteria bacterium | reverse complement strand
GAACCCCAGAAGTCCCCTTGTTGGAACCTTGTAAACAATTCGAACCATCTCACCCCGCTGCTCCATCTCCTGCATGGTCCCCTTGAGGTTACCCAGTCTTTCAATGACAGCGCCCTGAAACCTGGTGTCAACATCTATTGTTACGTTTTCAAAGGGTTCAAGGAGGTTGCCGTTTTCATCCCGGCGCATGATGACCTGGGGCATTGTGACCTGGAATTCATAACCTTCCCGGCGCATCTTTTCTATCAGGATGGACAGGTGCAGCTCCCCCCTGCCTGACACCCTGAATCCGACTGCATCCTCAAGCTCTTCCACCTTCAGGGCAACGTCACCCAGTGTCTCACGGCGAAGCCGTTCCTCAAGGTGACGGGATGTGACAAATTTTCCCTCCTTTCCGGCAAAGGGAGAGTCGTTGGGGATGAAGTTCATGGAGATTGTAGGGGGATCAATCTCTATCAGCGGGAGTGGTCTGGGGTCATCAGGGTCAGTAAAGGTGACGCCCACGGTTATGTCATCAAGCCCTGCAACAGCAACTATTTCACCAGGGCCTGCCTCTTCTGCAGGTACCTGGTTGTTTCCTGAGAACTTGAAGAGTTTTGTAACTCTTGTCTTTACAACAGACGAATCCCTGAGCACAACGGCAACATCCCGGTTGATCTTCATGGTGCCATTGGTCACCTTTCCGATGCCAAGCCTGCCAAGATACGGTGAATAGTCAAGGGTGCTTACCTGCATCTGCAGGGGCGCATCTTCATCCCCCCGGGGCGCTGGAATATGCTCAACTATCATGTCCATCAGGGGCTTCATGTTTTCCCCCTGCTGATCAGGCTCGTGTACGGCATAACCCTCTTTTGCGGAACAGTAGATGACCTGGAAGTCCAGAATTTCATCAGGTGCATCCAGCTTTACAAACAGGTCAAATACCTGGTCCACTGCCCAGTGACTTCGTGCAGCAGGCTTGTCAATCTTGTTTATCACTACGATTATGGGGAGGTTGTTTGCCAGTGCCTTTTTCAGAACAAAATAGGTCTGGGGCATCGGGCCTTCCTGGGCATCCACCAGCAGGAGGGCGCCGTCTGCCATGCGAAGCACCCTCTCCACCTGTCCTCCAAAGTCGGCGTGGCCCGGCGTATCAATGATGTTGATCAGGTGATCCCGGTACACAAAAGATCCATTTTTTGATGTAATGGTGATTCCGCGTTCACGTTCAAGGTCCATGGAGTCCATGATGCGTTCGGCAACCGCCTGGTTTTCCCTGAACATTCCGCTCTGCTTGAAAAGTTCATCTACAAGAGTGGTCTTGCCATGGTCAACATGGGCAATAATTGCAATATTTCTGATTTTTGTCTGTTCTGTTCTGTTCATGCTTGAAAATTAAAACTCCACAGAATGTCTTTGCAGCCCTGATATTGGGCGCAGAAATGCACTGAAACCCTGCGGGATTGCCGGATTCACTGCATCTCCTTTGTCAGAGGAATTCCCATATAGCCGACTATTATGGGAATTCCTCTTTCGCGGATCTGCAGCAAATCCGACAATCGCTCAACTCAGGTATTAGCGTGGCTTTCGGGATCAGAGTTGCCGCAGTTCCTGCGGGCTCAGGGTAAGACGTTCAGCACCCTGCTCTGTAATCAGAAATGTGTCCTCAATTCCTATCAGGCCTTCTCCGGGGAATACCAGCTTTGGCTCAATAGCCACTACCATGCCTGCACAGAGCTCCATCCTGTTTCCCCGTGCTAAAAATGGGTATTCGTCAATCTCAATGCCAAGACCATGCCCTACGAATGGGACATGGTCCCGGCCTGTACCCATGAAATGGGCTTGATAATCCAAACGGGACATAAAGTCCAGGGCATAATCGTAAATTGTTCCGGAAATGGTGCCGGGCCTGAGCTGTTCTTCAATTTTATGCTGCAGTTCAAGGGTTGCATCAAAGGCCTTTTTCAGATGATCCGGCAGGCTTCCAATGGAAAAAAGCCTTGTCTGGTCACACAGATAACCGTTTACTGAGCCTCCAAGATCAACACTTACCGGCTCGTGCGCCTGGATTTTACGCCCGGATGCACTGATGCCAAAGGCAGGGTTTACCCCCTTGCCACCGCCAGGCGTGTTGGTCCAGGAGGGTAGCGCACCCTGCTCTCCTGACAGAAACTGGCCATAGCCGAGTTCCTGGTTCCAGCCACGCATGCGGGTGTATCCCGGATGCCCGGAGATTCTAAGTTTCGTCTCCACTGCAGCGGCAAGCTCAAGCTCTGTTATACCTGGCTTAAGCACGTCAGGGACAATCTCAACTGCCTCAGCCACCTGCCTGCATGCTGCCCGTATCTGTTCAGTCTCCCACTGGCTCTTTATTGCCCTGGTCTCCCTGATCAGCGGGTTTATGTCATACACCTTTTCGCCGGGCCATGCCCTGTTTGTGTAAAAGTTGTAGAAAAATGCAGGCAGTACATCCATTTCAAGCCCCAGCGTGCCATCCATGTTGATTCCTGCATCCTTTACTGCATCTGCAAGCCTGCTCAGGCCCTCAAGCGGCATGATATTTTCAAGGGGGGATTCGTCTGTTGTCCTGCTTAAAGAGCGCCATACCAGCATGACCGGTTTGCCTTCAGCAGGTATAAAAAGGTGCGCGTCCTGGACAGTGCCTGAAAAATAGTAGAGATCGGCATTCTGGCGGATCAGGGCAAGGCTTATGCCCTTGGCACATAACAACTTCTGAAACCTGGAGATTCTGTTTTCTGTCTCTGATTGTGGAACTTTAATAAAATTCATGGTAACTGGTGAGCATATTAACGGTAATTAAGGTAGGTAAATGGTCTTGTTTTTCCGTTCCGGTGAATAATTTCTTGTTTTTCTAAGGCTCGCTTTGCCAAAATCGCGAAACTCGCTCGTCCCTCGCTCAGACAAACGCGATTTTTTGGGCTCCGCTTCGCCAAGAAAAACTATGAAATTCTTCAGAGTCACTCCAAAACAAGACCATTTACCACGCTGAATAGATACCGTACTGCCAAGGAGTGTGTAAAGACAAAAAAAGGGGGCTGAATAATCAGCCCCCTTTTTGCATGGGTTAAAGCGGTTTATGCCTTTTCAAACACCGCATTTCCGTTTTCATCAACATCAATCCTGATGGTATCACCCTCGGCAAATGCACCTTCAAGGATGCGCAGAGCCAGCGGATCTTCAATGTAGCGCTGTATAGCCCTCTTGATGGGACGTGCGCCATAGGTAGGATCAAATCCCCTGTCAGCAATCCACTGTTTTGCCTTGTCGGTGACCACCATATCATATCCGGCATCCTCAAGCCTCTCCTTGAGGTAACGGAGCTGGATGTCAACGATCTTTATCAGGTGTTCCTTGGTCAGTGCGTGGAATATGATTATATCATCCACCCTGTTAAGGAACTCCGGCTTGAAGTGGAGCCTCATGGCGTCAAGCACCCTCCGCTCCATCTCCTCGTAGTCAGAGACCTGCTGGATAACATCACTTCCAATATTGGAAGTCATTATGATAATGGTGTTCTTGAAGTCAACGGTACGGCCCTTTCCGTCTGTGAGCCTTCCGTCATCAAGAATCTGCAGCAGGATGTTGAACACATCCGGATGCGCCTTTTCAATTTCATCAAACAGGATTACCGAATAGGGCTTGCGGCGAACCGCCTCTGTGAGGTATCCACCCTCTTCGTATCCAACATATCCCGGAGGCGCTCCTATAAGCCTTGCAACCGCATGTTTTTCCATGAATTCACTCATGTCAATGCGGATCATGGCCTGCTCGGTATCAAACATGAACTCGGCAAGTGCCCTTGAGAGCTCGGTCTTTCCAACACCGGTGGGGCCAAGGAATATAAAGGAGCCAATGGGCCTTGTCGGGGCCTGAAGCCCTGCTCTGGCACGCCTCACTGCATTTGATACAGCAACAATTGCCTTTTCCTGGCCAATTACCCGTTTGCCAAGTTCCTCCTCCATGTGGATAAGCTTTTCACGCTCACCCTGGAGCAGCTTGCTTACCGGTATGCCTGTCCACTTTGCAATGATGGCGGCGATGTCCTCGGCATCCACCTCCTCCTTGAGCATGCTGGTGCCCTCGGCTTCCTGTTCCTCAAGTTTCTTCTGGGCATCTTCAAGCTCCTGCTGGAGTTTGGGCACCTCGCCATACAATATTTCCGCAACACGGTTAAGCTCACCCTGGCGCTGCAACTGCTCTGCCTGCACCTTGAGACTGTCAATTTTTTCCTTGATGTCGCGAATCCTGTGGATCTGCTCTTTCTCGCGCTCCCATACTGCCTTGAGGGAGTCACGCTGCTCCTTGAGATCTGCAAGCTCCTGCTCGATCTTTTTAAGGCGTTCCTTTGATGCCTCATCCACTTCCTTTTTAAGCGCCTCGCGTTCTATCTCCAGTTTCATCATGCGGCGCTGTATCTCATCAATCTCCGAGGGAAGGCTGTCGATCTCAATACGGAGCTTGGCTGCTGCCTCGTCTATCAGGTCAATTGCCTTGTCCGGCAGGAACCTGTCGGTAATGTACCTGTGAGACAGCGTGGCAGCCGATAC
Organism: Deltaproteobacteria bacterium; assembly: GCA_026996955.1. Classification (GTDB taxonomy): domain Bacteria; phylum Desulfobacterota; class Dissulfuribacteria; order Dissulfuribacterales; family QOAL01; genus S144-17. The sequence goes on along the minus strand of JALWJV010000097.1, from coordinate 1,742 downwards.
TATGGCAGAGTCCTTTATGCGCACACCGTGGTGAACCTCGTATTTTTCTTTAAGCCCTCTGAGGATGGAGATTGTATCCTCAACCGAGGGCTCTTCCACCAGGATGGGCTGGAATCTGCGTTCAAGGGCAGCATCCTTTTCAATGTACTTGCGGTATTCGTCTATTGTGGTAGCACCAATACAGTGGAGCTCACCCCTTGCAAGGGCAGGCTTCAGCATGTTTGAAGCGTCCATTGCGCCATCGGTCTTCCCGGCGCCAACCAAGGTGTGGATTTCGTCAATGAAGAGGATGACCTCTCCCTGACATTCAGAAACCTCCTTGAGCACTGCCTTGAGGCGTTCCTCGAATTCACCCCTGTACTTTGCGCCGGCGATAAGCGCACCCATGTCAAGGGCAACAATACGGCGGTCTTTAAGGGTCTCCGGCACATCGCCTGAGACTATTCTCTGTGCCAGGCCTTCTACAATGGCGGTTTTACCAACACCAGGTTCACCCATGAGAATGGGGTTGTTCTTGGTACGCCTTGAAAGCACCTGGAGCACACGCCTGATCTCTTCATCCCTTCCGATTACAGGGTCAAGTTTTCCTGTGCGTGCAAGGGCAGTAAGGTCTCGCGCGTACTTTTCAAGCGCCTGGTACGTTGCCTCAGGGTTGGGATCAGTGATGCGCTGATTTCCCCTTATGGCAACCAGTGCTTTAAGAAATGCATCCTTGTTTACGCCATGGGAGACAAGGCTCTGGCTTGCCTTGGTATCTGTTGCCTCCAGCATGGCAAGTACCAGGTGCTCCTGACTGACATACTCATCCTTCATGTCAGTGGCTATAACAAAAGCCCTTTCAAGCACCCGGTTAAGGTTTGAGGACAGATAAATCTGTCCTGAACCGCTCACCTGTGGAAAGGTTTCAATAGCCGCATCCATCTCGGCTTCAATTGCAGCAACCTCTACCCCCATCTTTTTAAGCACAGAGGGGATTATCCCTTCAGGCTGCTGCAACAGGACCTTCAGAAGGTGTTCAGGCTCAATCTGCTGATGCCCCTTGCTCTGGGCTAGCTGCTGGGCCCCCTGTATGGCCTCCTGTGATTTGGTTGTAAATTTATCGAATTGCATAATTAATATCCTCTCTTATGAAATTTTTATAAAACTAACAAACTTTTGTTTCCTTAAATGACGTACAAGGCAGCGTGTGGCCACCTGCTTTAAGACAGAATGAAAATGTCATTACGGGAAAAAATACGGAACTCAGTAAGTTAGAAATTTTCGGTTTTGTGAAAAAGGTAAGAACTGTTTTGGACGTGTCAAGGGAAAGGAATAGATACGGCCTGGATTTTTAATTTTGGTATCTATTCACCGGAACGGAAAAACAAGACTATTTACGAACCATACTGTTAATACGTTGAACTAGTTGTACTTTGAGCCTTGAGCTTTCAGTTTTGAGCTATTTACAGCGCTGCGTGAAGGCCCATGAGGAAGTACACCTCTTTTCTCAGCTCTGCCAGGTGGCCAGAGGACAGATCTCTTGGATGGGGTGCGTCAAGGTGTATGTCTGCCTTGACCCTGGAGGGACGCTCGGACATTACAATTATCTGGTCACCCAGTTGCAGCGCCTCGTCTATGTCATGGGTGATAAAAAGTATGGTTGAGTCAAACATGGAGTGGACATTCAGCATCTCCTCCCGCATCTGAAGCCTGGTGACAAAATCAAGGGCGCCAAAGGGTTCATCCATGTAAAGAATGTCCGG
>JALWJV010000096.1 GCA_026996955.1 Deltaproteobacteria bacterium | reverse complement strand
ATCCTGTTTGGCATGGCAGGAAACCTGGCTGCATGGCTATTTTCTGCCGTGGTCATATACTTCTGCATCTCACTCAAATGCCTTGCAGATGAGGCCATGGCTGTAAAAACAGCCCTTGAAAAAGACGGAATAGAGGCTGCTCGCAGCCGCATTGCCAGGCTTGTGGGCAGGGATACATCAAACCTTGATGAGCGGCAGGTAGCAATGGCAGCCATTGAGACAGTAGCGGAAAATTTTGTTGACAGCATAACAGCCCCGATCTTCTACGCCTGCCTGGGAGGACCTGCCCTGTGTGCAGCCTACCGGTCTGTAAACACACTGGATGCAATGATAGGTTACAAGAATGATCAGTACCTCCAGTTCGGCAAGTTGGCAGCCAGGATAGACGATGCAGCAAACTGGATTCCTGCCAGGCTAAGTGTTGTTGCAGTGTGTGCTGCCTCCAGGATTACAGGTATCGGGAGCCGGGGAGATATACGGCGAGTGGTACGAAGGGACTGCCGATGTCACTCCAGCCCCAACTCCGGATTTACTGAATCTGCCTTTGCTGCAGCGTTAAATGTGCGTGTTGGAGGGCCGGCCACTTATCAGGGGGAAACCGTTGAGTATCCCTGGATTAACCAGGAGGCCAGGGAACCCGAACCTGCTGACATTGCACGGGCTGTAAAGTTGCTTTATGCCGCATCTGCAGTGGCAATATTATTTGTCACCGCGGCTGGCATGGGGTTGTGGTACTTTTTTTAGCGTAGAGAATGGAAAAGCAAGACCATTTGTAACTGTTCAGCATATTGAAATTATAAGGTTGATAATTGGTCTTGTTTTTCCGTTCCGGAGAACAATTTCTTGTTTTTCTAAGGCTCGCTACGCCAAAATCGCGAAACTCGCTGGTTCCTCGCTCAGACAGACGCGATTTTATGGCTGCGCTTCGCCAAGAAAAACTACGACATTCTTCATAGTCACTCCAAAACAAGACCAATTATCACGCTGAATAGATACGACCATTTACGAATCTTATTAAGGTGAATACGCTGAACAGTTACAATTCAGAATGAAAGGATCACCATTATGACACCGGAACAGATGGCAGAAAAGGCACCAAAACTCTTTCTTGAAGGCTATCACTGAAGCCAGGCAATAGTGGCAGTTGCTGCTGAAATGATTGGCATGGATGCATCAGAAGTTATAGCTGCGGTAGCACCCTTTGGCGGGGGCATTGCCAGCACTGGCAATGTGTGCGGTACCCTTTCAGGTGCCATTGCTGCTATTGGGATGCCAATGGGCAAGAAAGAGGCCTCTGGAAAAGACCATAAAGCCATGTGGAAACTCAGTCACCGCATGGTAAGGGAATTTGAGAAGATTACCGCTGATTACAGCGGTATAAAATGTAGTGACATTGCAAGGGTGGACTGGACAGACAGGGAACAGGTCAAGGCATTTTATAGAGCGCCGGACAGCACAAGACGCACGGATTGCACACGGGTTATCAGGGAAACAGCACTTGTCCTTGGCAGGATGCTTGAAGAAGTGGACCTGAGGAAATAGGGATAACTCTTGTTCAAGTGGAGGGTCAGCGGCAAAGCCCTTTCATGGGCACTGTATGACTGGGCAAATTCCGGCTTTGCCACCACTGTCATGGCCGGATTTTTTCCGTTGTTCTTCAAACAGTTTTACTGTGCCGGAATTGAACCTGCCATCTCCACCGCACGCCTTGGCTGGGGAAGCTCTGCGGCAAGCCTTGCAGTTGCCCTGTTTGCGCCGTTTGCCGGGGCTGCGGCAGATGCCTGTACAGGGAAAAAACGGCTGCTTTTATGGTTTACCACAGGAGGAACCGTTGCCACTGCCCTGCTGGCACTGCCTGAACAGGGGCAGTGGGCAGCAGCTATTGGCATATATGCCTGCGCCCTGTTCTTGTTTGCAGGCGGAAATATCTTCTATGATTCCCTGCTTGCTGACGTGGCAGGGCCAGAGGAACGTGACCGCGTATCAAGCCTTGGCTTTGCCCTTGGATACCTTGGCGGTGGAATACTCCTGCTGTTAAACATCGGTATGGTTCTCATGCCGTCAGTCTTTGGAATAGCTGGCAAAGAACAGGCTGTTCGCCTCTCTTTCATACTGGTTGCACTGTGGTGGCTGTTTTTTTCCCTGCCGCTCTTTTTCAAGGTTACAGAAAACCGCACTCTTCAATGTGATATTACATCTGCCGGCAAGATAATTACCCAGCTTTCTGACACATTTCTCCGTATCCGTACAGAAAGGACGGCTCTGCTTTTCCTGGCAGCCTACTGGCTGTACATGGATGGTGTAAGCTCAATAATCCGCATGGCTGTGGATTACGGGCTTTCCATTGGAATTGGCTCAAAAGGCCTGCTTGGAGCGCTCCTGCTGGTGCAGTTTACAGGCTTTCCTGCAACACTTCTTATGAGCCACGTAGCAGAACGGATTGGCACCAGAAACACGCTGATTGTTGGCATCACAGCCTATGCCTCAGTAACCCTCTGGGCATCAATAATGAACACAGTTCAGGAGTTCTTTATCCTTGCCGCAGCAATCGGGCTGTTTCAGGGAAGCCTCCAGGCCCTTAGCCGGTCTTTTTTTTCAAGGCTTATCCCCAGGGGGAGGGAGGCGGAATTTTTCGGATTTTATAATGTCGTGGGAAGGTTTGCTGCTATCCTTGGCCCTGCCCTTATAGGAACTGTTGCAGTATATACCGGAAGCACACGGGCAGGAATACTGGTGCTGCTTCCAATGTTTGCAGTAGGTGCAATACTGCTTTCCCGGGTAGAGGCTTAAAGTCTCACACACCTATTATTTTTGGACACTCCCTAAGGGCTAACCACGGCCCTTACACTCCCAACCAGGTAGAGAGAGCCGGCAACACATACCAACCCATTTTCACTGCACGCCTCCATTGCTTTTTCAAAGGCATCCTGCCACTCTTTAACCAACCAGGCATGCATTAAAGAATCCATGCCTGGGGACTTGCTCCACATTTCCACTGTAACAGGCTTTCGGGGCCCTGGCGGTTCGGTTATGATGATCTTTTTGAAAGGAGGGGCAATTTCTCCCAGCATTTTTACAAAATCCTTATCGCCACCCTCATCGGAGCACGCCCACAGAAGCACCTCAGATTTAGTTTCCTGTGCCAAATCGGCAAGCATTGCTTTAAGGGCCTCAATCCCGTGGGGATTGTGCGCCCCGTCAAGCAGGAGCCTTCTTCCCCTGTATTGAAAAATCTCTCCCCTGCCAGGCCATGTGGCAGTGGCACAACCATCAACTATATGGCTTTTTTCAACATTAAACCGATCCAGAACCTTGACTGCAGCAATGGCAAGGGCAGTGTTTGAAGCCTGATGCCTTCCAGGAAGACCAGGCGTAATACCTGTAATTTCATCGCTATCCAAACCCTGCCATGTCATTGTTCCGTCCTGATTTACCTCAAAAGCGTAATCCCTTCCGGCAAGATAAAACGGTGCATCCAGTTCCTTTGCCCTGGCCTCAATGACTTCAAGTGCCGCGTCCTGCTTAACAGAGCATACCACCGGCCTTCCGGGCTTTATGATGCCTGCCTTCTCAAATGCTATCTTTTGAAGAGTGTCTCCGAGGTAGGTCTGATGTTCCAGGGCAATGTTTGTAATGACAGAGACCTCAGGCATGACCACATTGGTGGCATCAAGACGCCCCCCAAGCCCGGTTTCAAAAATGGCCACATCAACCCCTATCTCTCTGAACCATAACATGGCAACCGCAGTGGTGTATTCAAAGTAGCTAAGCTCATAACCGGCCTCTATGAAGGAACGAATCCGGTTCAGAAGCAGGGCAAGGGTTTTGTCGTCTATCTGGGAAGTACCAATGCGAAACCGCTCATTCAGCCTGAAAAGGTGAGGGGAGGAGTAAAAGCCTGCCCTGTAGCCGGCTGATGTAAGAATGGAATTTATTACTGCACAGGTCGAGCCCTTACCGTTTGTGCCAGCAACATGAATGCATGGATAGGCGGTATGGGGATTATCAAGGGCAGACAGGATGGCATCCATGCGCTCAAGCCCAAGCCTGAAGCCGTGGAACTGAAACCTGTCAAGGTATTTAAGCGCTGGCCCAAGCCCTGAAGAATCTGCTTCCATCTGCCCTTTAAAGCTTACAGTATCTGTATCTATTCATCGCGGTAAATGGTCTTGTTTTGGAGTGACTTTGAAGATATTTCGTAGTTTTTCTTGGCGAAGCGCAGCCCAAAAAATCGCGTCTGTCTGAGCGAGGAACGAGCGAGTTTCGCGATTTTGGCGTAGCAAGCCTTAGAAAAACAAGAAATTATTCACCGGAACGGAAAAACAAGACCATTTACCAACCTTCATTAAATACGCTGAACAGTTACCGGTATCTTAGACATAAAACAGGTCTTATTTTTCTTCTGTTGAAGACCTATTTTGTATCCTCAATAAACCTCAGGAATGCCGAATCTGTGGACAGTATCACAGTAGTGTCCTTTTTGAGCGCCTTTCTGTAACTTTGAAGGGTGCGCAGAAAGCTGTAAAACTCAGGCGCCTTTCCATAGGCTGCGGCATAGATCTCCGTTGCCTTGGCGTCTGCCTGCCCCTTGATGTTCTGGGCCTTGCGGTACGCCTCGGATGAAATCACCTTGAGCTCACGTTCCATCTCTCCCTCGATCTTGGCGGCCTCTCCGGCACCCTCGGAACGGTACTGCTCGGCAATACGTTTACGCTCTGATATCATCCTGGCATATACTTCTTTTCGAACCTGTTCCACATAGTTGATACGTTTGAACCTGAAATCCAGTATCTCAATACCAAGGGGTGCCGCACGTTTTGAGGCATTTTCAAGCACCTCTTTGGCAAGTGCGCGCCGTCCAAACTTTATTGGTGTATTCATCTCAGGACTGTCAGATACCTGGGTCTCCCTTTCAAAGCCCTTGGAGCGTACCAGCTCAATGAGCAGATGCCGGGCAACAACGTTTCGCGTGCCACCGTCAAGGATATCAGAGAGGCGGGACTGTGCGTGCATCTGGTCCCTAAGTCTCTGGAAAAACAGGAGCGGGTCGGAAATGCGCCACCTGGCATAGGTATCAACCCAGATAAAGCGCTTGTCCTTTGTGGGAATCTGGTTGGGATTGCCGTCCCATGCGAGGAACCTCTTGTCAAAGTAGTTGGCCTGCTGAATAAAAGGCAGTTTGAAATGCAGCCCAGGCTCAACCACCGGAGAGCCCACAGGTTTACCCATCTGGGTTACAATAACCTGCTCGGTCTCGTTTACTGTGTAAACCATTCCGTTTGCCACAAGGAGGGCAACAGTTAAAATCAGGAGCGCCATTGATGAAAAAATCTTCATTTTGCACCTCCCTGGGCACCTGCCTCTGTTACCGGTAATTTGCCGTCATTTATTGAAAGAAGCGGAATGATCCCCTTAAGCTGATGATCCACAATAACCTTCCGGTCAAGGGCTGGATAAATATCATCCATTGCCTCAAGGAAGAGTCGTTTTCGGGTTACCTCAGGGGCCTTTTCATAGGAGGCATAAAGGGCATTAAAAAATGCAGCATCACCCTGGGCACGGTTGATTCTGTCAGTAGCATAACCCTCTGCCTGCTGAATCATGCGCAGTGCCTCACCCTTTGCCTTGGGAATCGCCTTGTTATACCGGGCCTTTGCCTGGTTGATCCGTGTCTCCCGCTCCTGCTGCGCCTGGTTTACCTCGTTAAAGGAGGGTTTTACTGGATCTGGCGGGGTAACATCCTGAAGCACTATCTGCTCAACTATAATGCCTGTTTCATACTTGTCGCACAGTCTCTGCAGCTCCTGTTTCACCCGATCCGCAACAAACTGGCGGCCTGTGGTGAGAATATCATTTACAGAGTGGTTGCCAACAACCTCTCTCATAACAGCCTCATTCATGTCCCTGAAGGTCACCTGGGGATTTTTGACCTTGAACAGAAACTTGTATGGCTCTCTTATGCGGTACTGGGCTATCCACTCAACCACTGCCACATTGAGATCGCCTGTGAGCATAAGGGACTCGCTGTCATAACTTCTGGGATTAAGACTCGTCCTCATGCCGGGTCTTACTGTGCGGAAGCCAAATTCTTCCTTTAACTGGCGCTGAACCGGCACCTTTATAACGGTTTCCACCGGGGCAGGAAGCTTGAAGTTAAGGCCAGGCTTTGCCTCACGAACATATTTCCCAAACCGCAAAACCAGACCAACTTCCTCCGGTTCAACAGTAAACCAGCTGTTCCAGGCAACAATTGCCAGGATACAACAGACTACAAAGCCAATAAAGAAGCGTAT
>JALWJV010000095.1 GCA_026996955.1 Deltaproteobacteria bacterium | reverse complement strand
GCTATCACCTCTCTCCTGCTGATCATGCCCAGAAAGTTTCTTGGGTCATCATCTGCTACAACAGGTATCATGTCTATGTTGCGTACGGTGAATTTTTGCAGAAGAGAGTTTATGTTTTCAGACGGGGTTGTGGTGATAACATCCTTTCTGGCAACATCCCGCATAAGTACAAGGTTCCCCAGGTCCTTGTCATCAAAGAGGCAGTGCCTGACATCATTTATTGAAAATATGCCGCTTAACTTTCCCTCTCTGTCCACAACAGGAAAGTAGTGCTGGTCAGTTGCACTGAAAAAACGGCAGAACTGTGAAAAACTCATATCTTCCGGGATGACGGCAAATGCCTTGGTGCCGTCAAAGATATCTTTTACCCGTATGTCTTCAAGGATGTCGGTGAAAAATTCACCCTTGTGGGCAGGAGAATCAATTTTTGCCGGTACCTGTGCCCTGTAAAGGTCCCATCTTCGGCAAAGAAAATAGCTGAGGCTGCATACAAGCATACTTGGCAGGAGCAGATGATAGGAACTGGTGATTTCGCTTACCACGATAACTGCAGTAATTGGCACATTAGAGCTTCCTGCAAAAAATCCTGCCATCCCCACAATTATGAATGCTGCAGGGTTAGGCACCACTGTTGGCATAATTGAGTGAAAGAAGGTTCCCACTGCACCTCCAATACACCCTCCAATTACCACTGAAGGTCCAAATACACCGCCGCTTCCGCCAGAACCGATTGAAAATGCCGTTGCAAGTATCTTGCCCAGAGCCACTGCCAGGAAGAGCCACATGGTTATCTGGTTACCAAGGCCATCCTGGATAAATCCGTAGCTGAAGCCAAGTACCTGCGGCAGGAAAAGGGCCAGGGTGCCTGTGAGGATGCCCCCGATTGCTGGTTTTATCCACATAGGGATCTCAAGTTTCTGGAAGAAATCGTGAAAACCCCAAAATATTTTCACAAACAGGAATGCCCCTGCTGTCAGTGCAATGGCAAGTGCGGAGTAGGGTCCAAGTTCCAGTATATTTGAGTATCTGAAATCTCCTGCCTGAAAAAGTGAGCCCCAGCCAAACACTGAGCAGAACAGAGAGTATGCCACAGTGGATGCAATTGCAGTGGGTATTATGACCTCAGCCTCGAACTCAGGCTGACTGTAAAGGATTTCAGCAGCAAAGAGTGCGCCGGTAAGTGGGGCCCTGAAGATTGATCCGATGCCTGCACCCATGCCGGCAGCCATTAGGATACGCATCTCCCGTTGTGTGAGTCCAAGTTTCTGAGCAAAAAGGGAGCCAAGGCCTGCACCGATCTGGCAGATAGGCCCTTCGCTTCCACCGGATCCGCCTGTGCCAAGCGTAATGAAAGAGGCCACTGTTTTTACAAATGGAACCTTTGGATTGATCAGTCCGTTTTTGTGATGGTATGCGCTTATGGCAGAATCAGTTCCGTGTCCCTGGGCCTCGGGGCAGAAAAAATATACCAGAAGTCCGCTTAAAAGCCCGCCAATTGCAGGCATCATCCACAGCACCACAGGCCGTAACGGATGATGTGTGTGACCGAAAATAGGCGGGTCTCCTGCAGGGTGACTGGGCCTGTAGCCGGCAAGAAAATCAAGGAAGAAAAAGTGTCCGAAGTTGCACAGAAAATGAAAGACTACTGCACCTGTTCCTGCCATCAGGCCCACAATGATGCAGTAAAATAGCCATTTTCCCGTTTTTTGTCCGGGTTTTTTCAGTACCAGCCTGTCCCACATGGAGATTTTCCCTTCCCTAAGAAATAATGCGGCAACGCATATTTTGGTTAGGCAGCCACTTTAAACAAAAAACACCTTTTAGTGAAGGGAATTTTCCCAAAGTTTAGTGATGTTGGAATTTGGTTAAATCTTTCCAAAAAAGGTGATTGCATCGTTGACAATAGGGGGGCAGAGGAATAATGTTAGTGCTTACTTTTTATTATGAGGCTCCCTTGTGGGCAGAGAAATATAAAAATAGATAACAGAGGTACGTATAGATGACTAAGATGACCGGAAAAGAGATGGTCGTAGAGGCTCTCAAAAGGGAAGGAGTAGAAGTTTGTTTTGGATTCCCAGGAGGGGCCATTATTGATGTTTATGATACCCTTGAGAGAGATGGCACAATAAAGCATGTTCTGGTGAGGCACGAACAGGGTGCGACTCACGCAGCAGATGGATATGCCAGGGCAACAGGCAGGGTAGGTGTCTGCATTGCCACGTCAGGTCCGGGTGCTACCAATACTGTTACTGGCATTGCCACTGCCTATGCAGACTCTATCCCCATGGTCGTTTTTACCGGACAGGTACCTACCAGCCTTATCGGAAATGATGCATTCCAGGAAGTCGATATTGTGGGTATTACCCGTCCCTGCACCAAGCACAACTACCTTGTTAAGGATGTCAAGGACCTGCCCAGGATTTTGAAAGAGGCATTTACAGTTGCAAGGTCCGGTCGTCCTGGCCCTGTGCTCATTGACCTGCCCAAGGATGTGCAGAACGCAAAGGCAGAGTTTGATTATCCTGAAAAGATCAAATTCAGATCATACAACCCTGTGTTGGAGCCCCATTCCAAGCAGATCGAGCGTGCTTACCGCATGATTGAAAAGTCCCGTCGCCCCATTTTTTATGTTGGCGGCGGCGTGGTCATAGCCAATGCTCACAAGGAGATGAAAGAGCTTGCCGAGATGCTCCATGCACCGGTGACCATGACACTTATGGGGTTGAGCGGCTTCCCCGGAACATCGGAACTGAGCCTTGGTATGCTGGGCATGCACGGCACCTACTGTTCCAACATGGCCATGGCACATTCTGACCTTATCATAGCCGTTGGCGCCAGGTTTGATGACAGGGTTACCGGAAAGATTGACGCCTTTGCCCCCAAGGCAAAGATTATCCATATTGATATTGATCCAACATCCATCCAGAAGAACGTAAAGGTGGATATCCCCATAGTTGGAGACTGCCGCAAGGCCCTGAAGAAGATAGTCAAGGCTGTGAAAAAGGCAGGACGCCCTGCTGAGGCATGGAAGGAGCAGTTCCAGGAGTGGTGGGAACAGCTTCACGCATGGGAAGAGCGTCATCCCCTTACCTACAAGGAAGAGCCCGGTGTCATCAAGCCGCAGTACGTTATCGAGCAGCTTTATGACCTTACAAAGGGCAAGGCCATTATCTCCACCGAGGTTGGCCAGAACCAGATGTGGACAGCCCAGTTCTACAAATTTGATGAGCCAAGGAGTTTCCTCACCTCCGGAGGTCTTGGAACCATGGGTTACGGACTTCCTGCTGCAATCGGGGCGCAGATGGCCTTCCCTGACAAGCTTGTTATTGATGTTGCCGGTGACGGCAGTATCCAGATGAACATCCAGGAGCTTGCCACTGCCCAGCAGGAGAAGCTGAATGTCAAGGTGGTAATACTGAACAATCAGTTCCTTGGCATGGTGCGTCAGTGGCAGGAACTCTTTTATGACCGTGTCTATGCTGCAACTGATTTCACCTTTACGCCTGATTTCGTTAAGATTGCTGAGGCTTATGGGGCAACAGGACTAAGGGCAACCAAACCTGAAGAGGTCAGGGAGGTGCTTGAGAAGGGTCTTGAGACCCCTGGTGTTGTAATAATGGAATTCGTTATTGCAAGGGAAGAGGGTGTATTCCCAATGGTACCAGCCGGCAAGGCAACAACAGAGATGCTGCTTGTCTAAGGCCTGGGAACATTCATGTTACTCCCATGAGGCGCTTGAAACCGGAATCTGAAAAGTCCCCGGCAGCGGCATGGATTAGCACCATAAAAAAGTAATCAGGAGTTTTATATCAATGAAACATAAGCATACATTGTCAGTTCTTGTGGAGAATACGCCTGGCGCCCTGTCCCGCATTACCGGGCTGTTCAGCGGGCGCGGCTTTAATATTGAAAGTCTCTGCGTTGCAGCCACCCTGGATCCCACTCTTTCTCACCTGACCCTTGTGACCACAGGTGATGATTTTATTATTGAGCAGATCATAAAGCAGCTTAACCGCCTGGTTGATGTTTACAAGGTGGTGGATGTTACAGAGGGTGTCTATGTAGAGAGGGAGATGGCCCTTGTAAAGGTCAAGGCAGAGGATGAGACACGTGCAGAGGTGCTTCGCATGTGCGATATCTTCCGCTGCAAGGTTGTTGACGTAAGCCCCAAGACTTACACCATTGAGGTGACCGGGCCTGAGTCAAAGTTAAAGGCAGTAATTGAGCTCCTTAAGCCCATTGGAATCAAGGAGATTGCGCGTACCGGTACCATTGCCATGGTGCGTGAGAAAAAGACTGTCTGACGGTTGATTAACTGTCAGGATTGAACTTGTAAATTTTAAAAAAGCGCCTGCACACCCGGTGTTCCCTTAACAGGAACAATCCTGACCAGCAGATGTGCAGGCATAAGGATATTTCAAGGAGTATTAAATGCGAATATTTTATGAAAAAGATGCCCCCCTTTCTCCTATTGAGAATAAAACTGTTGCCATTATCGGATATGGCAGCCAGGGGCATGCCCATGCCCAGAATTTGAGAGACAGCGGTATCAATGTTGTTGTTGGCCAGCGTCCAGGTTCAGCCAACTATGACCTGGCAGTAAAACACGGTTTTGAGCCAGTAAGTGCTGCTGAGGCAGCCCAGAAGGCAGACATCATAATGATGCTTGTCCCTGACCATGTTCAGGGAGATATTTATCGTGACGCCATAGCTCCCGGGCTCAAACCCGGTAACATGCTCATGTTTTCTCATGGCTTTAATATCCATTTCGGCCAGATTGTTCCTCCAGCAGATGTTGACGTTACCATGGTTGCACCCAAGGGGCCTGGCCATCTGGTAAGGCGTGAGTATGAGATCGGTGCCGGAGTTCCTTGTCTTGTTGCAGTGCACCAGGATGCCACAGGCAATGCCCTGGAGAATGCACTTGGCTATGCCAACGGCATTGGCGGGGCACGGGGTGGAGTAATTGAAACCACCTTCCGTGAAGAGACAGAGACAGACCTTTTTGGTGAACAGTGTGTGCTCTGCGGCGGTGCTGCCGAGCTTATAAAGGCAGGTTTTGAGACCCTGGTAGATGCCGGGTATCAGCCAGAGATCGCATACTTCGAGTGCTGTCACGAGCTCAAACTTATTGTTGACCTCATCTATGAGGGCGGGCTTGCCAACATGCGTTACTCCATCAGTGATACTGCCGAATACGGTGATCTTACCCGCGGAAAGCGTATTATTACTGATGAGACCAGGAAAGAGATGCGCAAGATCCTTGAAGAGATCCAGACTGGTGAGTTTGCCAAGGAGTGGCTGCTTGAGAACAAGGTCAACAGGCCGGCTTTCAATGCAATGCGCAGACAGCAGGCAGAGCATCCCATTGAAGAGGTAGGTGCCAGGCTCCGTGATATGATGAGCTGGCTCAAGAAAAAGTAGCGTTCCGCCATGCGTCCGGAGCAAATTCCTGTGGCACGTGAAGGTGTGCCTTTCATAGGTGCCGCGGCTCTGGCTTCAGTGGTTTTTGCGCTGCTTGAATGGCCTGTGCCGGCCGTGGCTGCATTAGCAGTTACGGCCTTTGTTCTTTATTTTTTCAGGGACCCGGAAAGGGTAGTCCCGGCTGAAGATAATCTGATCATAGCCCCTGCTGACGGCAGGGTTGTTGATATTCAGGTGGTTGATAATCCTCCCCTGCTAAGTGGAAGTGCGAGGCGCATAAGTATTTTCATGAACGTCTTTAATGTGCATGTGAACCGTTCGCCAGTCTCTGGTGCTGTTCGTGAGATATCATACATGCCCGGCTCCTTTCTTCCAGCAGACCGGGAAAAGGCAATGATGCAGAATGAGCAGAATGCCCTTCTTATTGAAGACAGACACGGACGCGCCATCACTGTGGTTCAGGTGGCAGGCCTTATTGCCAGGCGAATAGTTTGCAGGGCTGAGACCGGCGACTGGCTGAGGCGTGGGGAGCGGTTCGGAATGATCCGCTTTGGATCACGCCTTGACTGTTATGTGCCTACGGAATGCAGGGTTCTTGTTTCTCATGGAGATAAGACAGTAGCAGGGCAGACAGTCCTTGCAGAATGGGTCAGTAAAGATGCCTGATACCCCCAGGCCAGAATTTTTTATCCGAAAATGTCGCGGCATTTTCATTGCTCGTTGTGTCTATTTATCAGCGCAGACATGGCGGTCACCGTGAAAATAGCTCAAAGCTGAAAGCTCAAGGCTCACAGTAAAAGAAACCATGTTTGCTTTCAGCTTCCGACTTTGAGCTAACTTTCATGTCAGGGGGGTGACAAACCCCTGTCATGAAAGTTTAGATACATTAAGATGAAATAGATATGTCTTCCACAGCCGACAGAATGCGTAAAAGACCAAGGC
>JALWJV010000094.1 GCA_026996955.1 Deltaproteobacteria bacterium | reverse complement strand
TTATAAAGTAGTCTATGATTTCTCTCTTGAACCTGTGGGAATAGTCCAGTTCATGAAAAGGCACCCCGAACTTGCCTGAAAGCCTTTTTGCAGCACTGCAGGAGGCATCTGACTCTGCACTGTCAAAAAGCTTCAAGAATAACGTCTCAACATGGTATCCCTGCTCAAGCAAAGACATCACAGCAACCGCACTGTCAACGCCACCGCTTATCAGCACAAGAACTGAGTTATCAGCACGCCTGCTGCCCATAGCCACAATTATTCACGCCTTGTAATGCCCAGGTCCTTCAGACCAGGACCTTTTCATGAGAAAATCTTAGCTCCATAGCCCGAACTGGACAGATTGCAATGCAGAATTCACAGCCCTTGCAGAGCTCAGGATCAAATTTCACCTCAAAGGTCTCCTGTTCAAGGTAGAGCGCATTTGTGGGGCAAATTGCAGTACATGCCCCGCACTGGAAGCATATATCATCCTTGCGCCTGACCTCCTGGGATACGGATTTTACCTTGACACCATGTTCCCTCAGGTATCTCAGCCCGGCTGTAACATTCTTTTTTATGCCAGACACCTCCAGGACCATGATCCCCTCCTGACCGGGAAGAATCTTGGCTTTTAGAATATTAAAACATAGATCGTGTTCCCTGCTGAGGCTGCAGACCAGTGGCTGGTCCGTAATTTCAGGAGGAAACCGGAGAACAATCATCTTCTTGTACATTTTTTACTCCAAATCAAGAACTTCAATTCAGGAAACCAGTTTTACTACATCCCACCTGCCAACAATTCCAACCAGCTTGTCTCCATCAACCACCGGAATAGTATTAAAATGTTTATCTGCCATCAAGGTAGCCACTTCCTGTACCGGCGTATCTGGAGTTACGGTCTTTACCTCTTCTGTCATTATATCCCTGACCTTTGTGCCGGTCATCTTCTTGATTTCCTTTTCAAGAATTGAGGGATCTTCAAGGAATATCACGCTGTCCATGAAGTTAAAGAAGGAGGGAATGTGAATTTTGCGGCTCTGGTCCACAACATCTGCCTCAGTCACAATGCCAACAAGCCTTGAATTTTCATCCACAACAGGGGCTCCATTTATACGGTTGCGCTCAAGGAGTTTTACAAACTCCTTGATGCTTGTATCAGGAGTTACTGTTATAACTGATGTGGTCATGATATCTCTAACTGTTTTATCCTTCATAATTGCCTCGTCATATTGTTAAGGGCAATGTAAAATAGTGCTAAGCCCTGTATCCTGATTGTTGTGCAGGCCTGAAAAAAATGAAAGAAGGCCCTGGAACAACTGTTGCCTTATCTCTTATCACGGGCTGAAGGTGAATACAAGAAGAGGGGTCTAAACCTCTGTTGCCGGATATGCGGTCAACCTGAAAATACCAAACCTGAACATTAAAACGAAATAAAATGAAAACACTTAAAATCAACCCGGCAGAAACTGGTTTTGACATAGACGGTGTGGTTGCTGACACAATGGCATCCTTTATCAATATTGCCAAACAGGACTATGGAATCCATAATATAGTAAAGGAGCAGATTACCTCCTACTGGCTTGAAGAATGTCTCCCCATACCTGATGAGATAATAGAGAAGATAATTGCCAGAATTCTCACAGACCCTTTTGGAACCGGCCTTAAACCAAACCCTGGAGCCGTAGAGACATTAACGGCTGTGGGGCAAGAACATACCCTTGTATTTGTTACTGCAAGGCCGGTGCGGGAGCCAATATGCAGGTGGCTGGAGCAGACTCTGAGCGAAGTTCAGCCAGAGAGAATTAATGTTATTGCCACGGGAGAGCACTCTGCCAAGGTGTCAGTCCTCAAGAAACTCGGAATAAAATATTTTGTGGAAGATCATCTTGCCACCTGTCTTGAAATCCACAAGGCAGGGATAAATGCCATTGTGTTTGACCAGCCGTGGAACCGCAACGATCCTGACAGTCTGTGGCGGGTCAAGGGCTGGAAGGAGCTTGGAGCGCTTATGAAAGCCGCATAATCAAGGAGTAATAATGTACCTGGCACAGGAGTATAATGATAACGGCGAACTCAGATTCTTTATCAGAGAAACAGTAGAGGACAGCAGCGGCAATCTGGTGCCGCGCCAGCTCTTTGAGCTTGGGGGGGATCCGGCGCAGTTTCTTGAGTACATTGATGACAGGATCTTTTTTATCTCTTCTGAGGTGGAGGATGCCCTGTCCCGGCATGAAGTAAAATATGATTATGACGAACTTGAAGAACTGTTCTGGCCCTTTGTAGATGTTGAGGTCAAGGCAACTATAGAGAGTTTTTGCGGGCGCAGGGTCAGACATTCAGGTAAACGTCTCAGGCGTAACCGCCGCATGGCACAGGACCTGTTTGATCAGACCCATATTTTTGACAGACGCAGGCTTTATTATCTAAAATTTGTACAGATAGATATGGGTGATGCGGTAGAAACACCCCTTCCCATTTACGAGATGCTCGTTGGCAAGTGCAGGGATGAAATCGAAAACCGCATAGCGTTCATGGAACTGGAACTGAGACCCTGGGAGATGAGGGGTTATCTTTATGCAATTTTCGATGTGGCTTCAGGCTTTGCCCCAAAGCTTACACGTTTTGTCCCTGATGCCCAGGATATTGATCTGATTGACAAGTATTTCATGGAGGAAATCTGTAGGCTCAACTGTGACAGTGCCCTGCTTGGACAAGAGGTGAAAGACAAAGACAGTGCCTGCCTGCACCCCTATCTGAGAAAATACCTGTTCATGTTCTTTGATACATATTTCAGCAACAGGGGCAACTGGAAGCAGCGTGGAAGAACTGATCAGACCAGCGGGGAATGGACCCCGCCTGCCCCGCCGGAATCCTCGGACCACATGCAGGCAATGGGACTTACAGAAGCCCAATTCCTGGAAATGGATCAGCACGAGTTTACAAGATATTTCAGGAAAAAGGCTCAGGAACTCCATCCGGACAAGGGGGGAGATCACGAGACCTTTGTTGCCTTTATTAACGCTTACCAGATCCTTCTCATGCGAAAAAAATGGTGATAACCCCAAGCCTTCCTATACAAAACGCACAGCCAGAAAGAGAAAAAGTTCTCATCGTGGATGATGATCCCAGTATGGGCCTTCTCCTAAAAGAGCTCCTGACTCAGAGGGGTTATGAACCTTTGACAGCCATTCATCCCCATGAAGCCCTTGAGCTGTTCAAAAGGGAACATCCTGATCTTGCACTACTTGACATTAACATGCCGGATATGGACGGCCTTGAACTTGGCCGTAAAATGCTTACGGAAAACCCTGATATGGAGGTTGTCTTTATAACCGGTTTTGGCACCTTTGATAATGCAATTGAGGCACTTAAGATAGGAGCCTGTGATTATCTTCGAAAACCATTTAACCTCGGTGAATTTGAAATATGCCTGAAACGCCACGAAGACCGCACAAGACTAAGGAAAAAGGTCAGAGAGGCACAACAGCGCTACTATCACCTGGTTCAGAATATCCCTGTGCTCATCTTGATTCTTGACCAGGACCTTGAGCTTAAGTTTGTAAATAACGCATGCAGGAGGCTGCTTGACATATCTCCGGATGAGGCTCTTAAGAAAAGTGGATGGTTCCTGAAGAGAATTCATCCTGATGACATCAGGCAGGTAAAAAAGATGCTCCTAAAATCGTGCAGCGTCCATGACAGGCCGCACTCAATGGAGTGCCGCATGCTTCATGCCAGGGGATATACAATCCATGTCCTGTTAAAGACCATTCCCAGGGAGGATGCTGACCCGAGCCAACTGGAAAAGCCGATTATTGAAGCAGTAGCCGTGGATATTACAGACAGGGTGATGCTGGAAAAGGCAATGGTGCAGAAGGAAAGACTGGAACTTTTAGGCTCTGTTACGTCTGAAGTGGCCCATGAGGTGAGAAACCCACTTATGTCCATTGGAGGATTTGCCAGGAGGCTGAAGGGCAAACATCCTGAGCTTTCTGAACCTGACATCATTTTGAGGGAGTGTCAGCGCCTTGAAAACCTGGTAAACAGGATAAAGGACTATCTTGAGCCAATCGAGGTTAGCCCTGGGGAGTGTTTTGTTAATTCAATCATAATGCAGGCATACGAAATTATAGAAGACGACCTGAAACAAAACGGTATCACGGTGGAATTTGATCTTTCCCCATATATAAAGCCTGTTTTCATGGACAAGGACATACTCACCCAGGTATTCATGAACCTCATCCATAACGCGGCCTCAGGGATTGGAAAAGACAAACGCATCTTTATCAAATCCTACCAGACTGAACTCAGTATAAATGTGGATATTAAAAGCAGTATTCTTCACCCCAACAGGAAAGATCCTGAACAGATATTCCTTCCCTTCGGACAGGCAGGCCATCTGATGGGGCTTCCCCTCTCCTACCGCCTTATTAAAAACATGGGGGGGGTGCTTTCATTTGCACAGCGCGGGAATGAAATTACATTTACCGTTACCATGCCCGTTGAAGGGAAAGATGATTCCTGATGGACTGCTTTAATGCTGCTGACGGGTTCTGTGTTCAGGACGGTACCTAAATCCTGCAATTGGCAAGTTTGCCGGAGATGCAAGGCATCAGTTGTATGGTATCGGGTCTTTAATACCTGCCTCTCCAAAGCCCTTAAGCCGCAAAAGACACGACTCACACCTGCCGCAGGCCTTGTCTTCTGACTTGTAGCACGACCAGGTCAGCTCAAGCGGGGCATTCAACTCAACACCCCTCTTTACAACCTCAGCCTTGCTCATGTCTATCAACGGGGTGACAATCTCTATATGTGTTTCAGGTCTTGTCCCCTCCCTGATGAGCCTGTTGTACGCCTTATAATAGGTGCGCCTGCAATCAGGATAGCCTGAACTGTCAACCTCGGTGGCACCTATAAATATCTTTTCTGCACCGATAACCTCCGCCCATGAGACAGCAATGGCAATGATATGGGTGTTTCTGAACGGGACGTATGTTACAGGTATGCCGGGGTTGCCAAGAGAGTTTTCCGGGACATCAAGGGAATCGTCAGTGAGGGCGGAGCCACCTATCTGCTTGAGATATTTAATGTCAGTAATAAGCCGCTCTCTTACATCATAGAAATCAGCGATTCTATTAAAAGCCTCAAGTTCCCTGTCTTCTGTACGCTGTCCATAATTGACGTGCAAAAATGCAGGGTTATATTCCTGCGCAGCTATGGCAGCAGTGACACAACTGTCAAGCCCGCCGCTTACAAGGCAGACGGCTGTCTTTCGGGTGTTATTCATCAGGTTTTCTGCTATGTGTTCAATAGAATCTTTTGTTCCCCATAAGCAGGGGAAAATATGAGTAGTTGCTGTACGTGCTTAAAGGCTATCATTACTTGGACGAACAATATAAGCCATGATAAAATTCATGGCAAACATTACCGGGACGTAGCAGAAACCTGATCCAAAAAACATCTACTCAGTTATACCTGGATTGAGCGATTGTCGGATTTGCTGCAGATCCGCGAAAGAGGAATTTCATTGAAAAAACAATTTTCCGGATTTTGAAACGCTCAATCTAGGTTATAACCTCTTCAAGTGCCTCCTGAAACTCCTTGTCCTCTACCACTGCTGTTTCAACCAGATCTTCCTCAGACAGGGAAAACTCCTCAAGCTCTTCTATCTCCTCAAGGGACTCCGGTTCAATTTCATCTGAAATAAGGTCAGACACGTCTATGTTTTCAAGATCCAGCGGAGGAGGAACATCTTCCTCAAGGGGTGCCTCAGGCTCCAAAACCTGTGGTTCAGCACTGGCATAATCTTCGGAACCGAACCAGTTAAAATCCAACGCATCTGCCACTATCAGCCCCAGCATTTCTGTCTCTGCGCTGAGGTCCCTGCCGCACTTATCGCATTGTTTCACATAATCGAAGGTCATGTACCCGCATTTTGGACAACGCATTATTTTTCTCCTTGGTAGCTGGTTTTTTATATCAAATAATACTTTAGACTTACAAATTGAAATCAGTGGTCATCTGGTATATTCTCACCTGCGTATATCTGTACTTCATGACAACACAATTATTGCCTTGAGGCACATCATATTCCACCTTGAAACGGACCAAATATGAAACTGACCACAATTAAACTGGTACTCTTGATTCTTATCGGCACTTTGTGCTTACAACTTTCGTCATGTTCCACCCCACAAAAATATTTTCCTGTTGATGCCTCATTGATAAAGAAGGATATGAGCAGGGATGAGGTAAAAAAACTGGTGGGAATACCTGATGCGGTTACAGTTAACCAGGAAGGTGACGAGGAGTGGTTTTACTATAATGACATAACCCATTTCTGGGACAAGTTACCATTTATTGGAGGCGGAAGGGAAATAGAGACACTGATGATCACAT
>JALWJV010000093.1:3995-6401 GCA_026996955.1 Deltaproteobacteria bacterium | reverse complement strand
CCCTGATATCGTCCTGGTTCTTGATCCCGCACTCCCAAGCCTTGTCAAGGTAGATGCCGGTCTAAAAGATGACGGCATTGTTATCCTCAACACACACCTGTCAGAGTCAGAGGTAAGGGAGCAATTCGGTATCAAGGCAAAGCTGGCAATGGTTGATGCCACCAAGATTGCAACCGAGGTGCTGGGGCTGCCCATTACCAATACCACCATGCTGGGCGCACTTCTCAAGGCTACAGGCATTGTGAGCCAGTCGCACCTTGAAGAGGCTCTGGACAAGAGATTCGGGCGCATTGCCGAGAAGAACAAGAAGGCGCTTCAGAGGGCATTTGAAGAGACTGTAGTAGTTGGTTAATCTTGTTATTGCCAAAATGGGCAGTATCCGCAAGAGATGAGGATAGCCACGCTGCATCCTCATATAAGCGGTGAACCAAAGACCATAAAAGGAGTATTACAATGGCCGTAAACGACGCCATAGTAGGTTGGAAGACCATAACCTGGGGGTGTCATGTGCTGGAGCCCGGTAACTCCGCAGAGTTCAGGACCGGAGACTGGCGTTCCCAGAGGCCCGTGGTGGACAAGGAAAAATGTATCAAGTGCGGAATGTGCTGGATATTCTGTCCCGACATGGCCTATTCCCAGGATGATGAAGGATATTACGAGGCAGACATGGAATATTGTAAGGGTTGTGGCATCTGTGCCCACGAGTGCCCCAAAGACGCCATTACAATGGTAGCGGAGGAGGGGTAATCATGGCCAAACGAATTGGAGTTGAAGTATCCATAGCTATCGCTGAGGCGGTGAAACTGGCAAAGGCAGAGGTAATTCCTGCCTACCCAATTACACCCCAGACACATATTGTTGAGCATCTTTCCGAGGTTGTTGCAAACGGTGAGCTGGACGCAGAGTTCATCCCTGTTGAATCAGAGCACGCTGCAATGAGTGCATGCTGCGGTTCATCAGCAGCAGGCGCAAGGACCTTTACATCCTCAAGTTCCCAGGGTCTCTCTCTTATGAGTGAGGTACTGTACATACCCCCTGCAATGAGGCTTCCCATTGTAAACGTGGTTGCCAACAGGGCCATGTCAGCACCCATCAGCATCTGGAACGACCACCAGGATATCATGGTGCAGCGCGATATTGGCTGGATCCAGACATTTGCCGAGAATGGCCAGGAGGCAGTTGACCTTACACTGCACGCCTTCAGGGTTGCAGAAGACCGCAGGGTATCCCTGCCCATCATCGTCAACATCGACGGCTTCACCCTGAGCCATGTGATTGAGCCCATCGAACTTCCTGACCAGGAAGATGTTGATGCATATATTCCTCCTTTCAAGCCCAAGTACAAACTTGATCCCAGGAAGCCCATTACCATGGGCCCGGTTGGAATCCCCGAGGTTTATACAGAGGCAAAGATGCTGCAGGATCAGGTCATCAAGAATTCCAAGAAGGTCATTCTCAAGGCCTGGAAGGAGTTTGCCGAGCAGTTCGGGCGTGAGTACAATCCTGTAGAGACATACAGGACCGAGGACGCAGAGATTATGCTTGTCACCATGGGCAGCATTTCAGAGACTGCAATGACAGCGGTTGACAAGATGCGTGATGCCGGAAAGAGCGTAGGCCTTGTCAGGATTCGTCTCTGGAGGCCATTCCCTGGACCTGAGTTCCGTAAGGCAGCAGGCAAGGCAAAGGTACTGGCAGTAATCGACCGTACCCTGCCGCCAGGCGCCCTGTGTGGGCCTGTTGGGGCAGAATTAAGAAGCCTGTTCTACAAGATTCCAGGCTCTCCCAAGATCTTCAGTTTTGTTGCCGGACTTGGCGGACGCGACGTGACAGTTGCCCGCTTTGAGGAGATTGTGGAAAAGGCTACCGGCTATGCCAAGAAACGTCCGAAAGAACTGTATGAAGTGATTGGAGTGCGCGAAAAATGATACCAGAATTCGAAAAATTCAAAGGCTTTAAAGCTAAAAGTATTCCCAAGGATGAGCCCCTTGCTCCAGGCCACCGCGCCTGCCAGGGTTGTGGCGAGGTCCTTGCCCTGAGGATGGTAATGAAGGCCCTGGGAAGAGACGTTATTGTCTGCAGTGCCACGGGCTGCATGGAGATCATTACCACTCCATATCCCCACACCGCATGGCGTGTGCCGTGGATTCATATTGCGTTTGAGAATGCCGCAGCAGTTGCTTCCGGTGTTGAGTCTGCAAGGAAGGTGCTGAAGAGAAAGGGACGCATTCCCAAAAAACATATCGACATTATGGCAGTAGGTGGCGACGGTGCCACAGGTGACATTGGTCTCCAGTGGATCTCCGGTGCCTTTGAGCGCGGGCATGACTTCCTGTACGTGTGTCTTGACAACGAGGCATACATGAACACAGGTGTTCAGCGTTCAGGCTGTACACCCTACGGCGC
>JALWJV010000093.1:3338-3985 GCA_026996955.1 Deltaproteobacteria bacterium | reverse complement strand
CCAGGTTCCGAGAGCTGTGGCCAGGTTACCTGGAAGAAGAACGTCCCTGCAATCGCTGTTGCCCATAACATCCCCTATGTTGCAACTGCTTCCCCTGCCTACTACCTTGACCTTATGAACAAGGTCAAAAAGGCAGCCCTTGTAAAGGGACCGGCTTATGTTCACATCTACTCACCATGTCCCACAGGCTGGGGCTCTGCCGGTGAACGCTCAATCGAGTTCTCAAAGCTTGCGGTAGAAACCAAGGTGTTCCCGCTCTACGAGGTTATCGAGGGCCGTTACGTAATGAGCCGCAAGATTACCAAGCCCAAGCCGGTTTCTGAGTACCTGAAGGGTCAGAAGAGGTTCCGTCACCTTGACGAGGCTCACATCGATTACATCCAGAAGCGGGTTGATGCAGATTACGAAAAGCTCATCAAACTCTCTGAGATGACATAAAGTCCACAACAAAGCCTCCCGCAAGGGAGGCTTTTTTTTCGCTTTGTTACTGGGCACAGGACCGTTCAATGCTTAGTTCCAGTATCCAGCCAGAGGTTTTGCTGCCAGCAGATGAAGTTGTTGCCAATGTAAAATTTTCGTGTCTATTCAGCGTGGTAAATGGTCTTGTTTTGGAGTGACTCTGAATAATTTCGTAGTTTTTCTTGGTG
>JALWJV010000093.1:0-3328 GCA_026996955.1 Deltaproteobacteria bacterium | reverse complement strand
ACAAGAAATTATTCACCGGAACGGAAAAACAAGACCATTTACCAACCTTGTTAAGGTGAATATGCTGAACAGTTACAAATTTTCATAAAAATCAGGCTACCTATGAACAGACTTCGATCCAGGCATGTCCTTGGTATTTCACACCTTGAACCGGACGAAATAACCTATATCCTTGACAGTGCCGAAGCACTGAAGGGTATCCTTGACCGTCCCATCAAAAAGGTCCCGCCCCTTCGGGGAAGAACAGTGGTTCATCTCTTTTTTGAGCCCAGCACCCGCACCAAGCTCTCCTTTGAGCTTGCTGCCAAACGCCTCAGCGCTGACACTGTGGGCATTACTGCCTCGGCAAGCAGCGTAGTCAAGGGCGAAACCCTCATTGACACTGCCCGTAATATAGAGGCAATGAAGCCGGATGTAATTGTAATGCGTCATCCAATGTCCGGTGCCCCCCATATAATGTCCCGGTATGTTGACGCAGCAGTGATCAATGCCGGCGACGGCACCAATGAACACCCTTCCCAGGCACTGCTGGACCTCATGACTGTAAGACAACACCTTGGAAGGCTTGATGGCCTGAACATAACCATCATTGGTGACATATTGCACAGCCGTGTTGCCCATTCTGACATTTTGGCATTTACCAAAATGGGTTCAAGGGTGACAGTGTGCGGCCCTGCCACCATGCTTCCCCCTGACATTTCTGCTCTGGGAGCCAGGGTCATATACTGTGTCAAGGAGGCAATCAGGGATGCAGACGTAATCATTGCCCTCCGCATACAGAAGGAGCGCCAGGGCAGGAGCCTTATCCCGTCTTCCAGGGAGTATGCCACATTTTTTGGCATTAATCGCCAGACCCTGGAGTATGCAAACCCTGATGCCCTGATCATGCATCCCGGCCCAATTAACCGCGGGGTCGAAATGTCTCCCGATGTTGCAGACTGTGACCATTCAGTGATACTTGACCAGGTAACAAACGGTGTTGCAGTGCGCATGGCGCTTTTATCAGTGCTCCTTGCAGAGCCTGAACGGGCTGACCAGAAAAATATTGTGGATGAATCAACAGGAGGGGAACATGGAGCATAACATAAAGGCAGGCACAAAGGGCGGGCCAGGACTCCTTCTTAAAAATGGACATATAATTGACCCGTTTAGCAACACCGAGGTGGATGGATCGGTCCTGGTCAGGGACGGAAAGATACAGGAGGTTGGAAATCCTGAAAGCATTCCTGAAGGCTGTCTGGTTATTGATCTTCAGGGCAAGTGGATTGTTCCTGGCCTGATTGACATGCATGTTCATCTGCGGGAGCCTGGTGAGGAGTACAAGGAGACCATTGAATCCGGCACAAGGGCTGCCGCTGCCGGTGGTTTCACTGCTGTTGCATGTATGCCCAACACAAACCCTGTTAATGATTCCTCTGATACCACCCGTTTTATCCTTGACCGGGCCAGGGATGCAGGTTTTGCCAGGGTCTATCCGGTTGCGTCCATCACAAAGGGGCTTGGCGGAGATGAACTGACCGAATTTGGAGACCTCCTTGAAAACGGTGCTGTGGCATTTTCTGATGACGGGCTTCCTGTAAGGGATGCCGGGGTGATGCGCCTTGCCCTTGATTATGCAAGGAACTTTAATGCCCTGATAATATCCCACTCCGAGGAGCCTGAGCTTGTTGCAGGCGGCGTAATGAACGAGGGGGCTGTGTCCACCCAGTTGGGGCTCAAGGGCATTCCTGCAGCAGCAGAGCATATTGCAATCTTCAGGGATACTGCAATCGCAGAGCTTACCGGAAGCAGGCTTCACATTGCCCATGTAAGCACTGCAGGCGGTGTTGAAATCATAAGAAACGCAAAGAGGCGCGGGGTCAAGATCACTGCTGAAACAGCGCCGCACTATTTCAGCCTTACAGAAGAGGCTGTTATTGGCTACAACACCTTTGCAAAGATGAATCCCCCCCTTCGCACAGAGGAAGACAGGCTCGCCATTATCCAGGGCCTTAGGGATGGCACCTTGGATGCCATTGCTACGGACCACGCACCCCACAGCGTGCTTGAAAAAGAGTGTGAGTTTGCCCTTGCTATGAACGGCATTACCGGGCTTGAGACCTCCCTTGCCCTCTCCCTTGAGCTTGTAAGGCAGGCTCACATCTCGCCAATGGATATGGTAAGGCTTATGTCAACAAACCCTGCCTCAATCCTCGGGGTAAACGGCGGAACCCTTAAAGTCGGAGAGGTTGCAGACATAACAGTAATTGATCCGGATTTTAAGTGGGTTGTTACGGAAAACGGTTTTATATCAAAGAGTCACAACAGTCCGTTTATAGGAAAGGAGATGCAGGGAAGAGCAGAGTTTGTCATTGTGGGAGGAAAGATTGTCCAGGCTGCAAAATAGCGCTAAACTTTCATGACATGGGGTTTGTCACCTCCTGACATGAAAGTTAGCTCAAAGCTCAAAGTCGGAAGCTGAAAGCAAACATGACTTCTTTTACTTTGAGCCTTGAGCTTTCAGCTTTGAGCTATTTTCACGCTAAATCCAGGCATGAATGAAATCAAGCAGGATATAACATCACCTGACTTCTGGAAAAAGCTGGCATCATCCAGCAAAGGCAACAAGGTAAACAGGAAGTGCATGACGGCAAGCTGCTGGGACAGGGCTGCTGATGACTATGACGACCTTGAATCATGCAGGGATTATCTCAATCAGGTTGAAAGTGTAGTCACCATCCTGAAAGATAGCGGAGTGTTGAATGACAGGGCAAGCGTAATAGATATTGCCTGCGGAACCGGCACCTACGCGGTTCGTTTTGCTCGGCTTTGCAGGAGTATCCTTTGTGTTGATATCTCCTCCCGCATGCTTGAAAAGCTCCAGGCAAAGTGTAATAACCTGGGGATAAACAACATTGAAACCGTCCAGTCAGACTGGCATGCCTTCACCCCTGAAAAATATGACCTGGTTTTCTGCTCCATGTCCCCGCTTCTGAAAGACATGGATACCGTGGATACCTTTCTTGACTGCTCCAGGCGATATGTTGCCTTTGTCACATGGGCAGGCATCAGGGAAAATGAGGCACTGAACGAGCTTGGTTCAAAAATCCTTGGAAGAAAGCCAGGAAAGCATGCCAGTGATATGAATGTCCTGTTCAACTACCTCTATTCAAAAGGCCTTGCCCCGGAACTTCATTTTTTCCGCGGATGCTGGGAAAAGCGCAGGAGCGTTTCAAAGCAGATAAAGAACCTGATATGGCGCCTTGAGATGTATCGGCCACTTGATGAGCCTGAGAAGAAAATGGTGGAAGAATATGTAAAAGAGCGTGCACAGGACGGCATGATGACC
>JALWJV010000092.1 GCA_026996955.1 Deltaproteobacteria bacterium | reverse complement strand
ACTCCAGATTTGCAGGCAAAAATTTCGTCCATCTTGACGCCATTGACTCCACCAACACCTTCTGCCTGAAAAATGATAATCTACTCTCAGAGCCTGGAACCGTTGTCTATGCAGACCGGCAGTATGCAGGAAGGGGGCGAATGGGAAGACGGTGGGAGCAGGGAGACGGAAGCCATCTCTTTGCATCATTTATAATTCACCCCAGGCTTCTGGCTGAGCTGATTCCATCAATAACAATATGCGCAGGTGTTGCTGTTCACCGGCTCTTTTCCTCCATGGGTGTTGAATGTTCACTTAAATGGCCAAATGATGTGCTTGTAAATGGAAGAAAGGTGTGCGGAATTTTATGTGAATCACGTATTACAGGCGAGCATACAGTAGTGGTTGCAGGAGTGGGCATAAATATCACAGGAGGAGCTGAGCAGTTTCCCCCCTCCCTTGGCATCACCACCCTTGAGATGTGCGGGATCAAAACTGACCGTGACACCCTGCTTCTTGAACTTGCAACATTTTTTGACCAGGCGCTTCATACCATGCATGGCCCGGAACGTGATTTATTGTTCAGGGAATGGGAGCAGGCATCGGCCTCAATTGGGAAAAAAGTCAGCTTCGATTATGGCCCTGGCCGGTGCACCGGCACGATAACAGGCCTTGACCACCTTGGGAGACTTCTTGTACGAAGCGCGGAAGGACGTACTGTTACAGTCTTTTCAGGTGAGGTGCAGTTTGAGTGATACATTGCAAACACCCAGAGGGAAGCAGCACAAGCACAATTCAGGCAAACCGTGTTATTTTATGGTGGTATTTATGAAAAATGTGCTGTATAAGGGTTGATTAATCGAATTTTTATTCACCTGACAAACTAAAAATATGGATTACCAGAATTCACACATAGCAAATACATATGCCCGGTTTCCAATAGAATTTGTAAAGGGCAAGGGAGCATTACTCTTTGACAGACAGGGTAATGAATACCTTGATTTTGTCTCAGGCATAGCGGTTTGCAGCCTTGGGCACTGTCATCCTGCAGTCACCAGGGCAATTACCCAGCAGGCTGAAACCCTGATGCATGTTTCAAACCTCTACTGGACGGAACCCCAGCTTGAACTTGCCCAGGCCATTTGTGACCACTCCTTTGGTGAAAGGGTATTTTTCTGTAACTCTGGGGCAGAGGCAGTTGAATCAGCCCTTAAACTTGCCAGAAGGCGTGGGAAGATTCTTAAGGGGCCAGAATGCTTTGAAGTAATATGCCTTAAAGGTTCATTTCATGGCCGCACTATGACTGCCCTCTCAGCCACAGGGCAGCCCGTTTATCAGCACGGTTTTGAGCCCCTGACTCCAGGCTTCAAACACATACCGCCAAACAACATCCAGGCCCTTGAACTTGCAGTTGGGCCCCGGACTGCCGCAGTGCTTGTTGAGCCTGTAATGGGAGAAGGCGGTGTAATACCGCTTTCTGACGATTTTCTCAAGGCAGCCAGGGAGCTTTGCAACACCCATAACTGCTTGCTGATATTCGATGAGGTACAGGTTGGAATGGGCAGAACCGGGACACTTTTCGCCTATAAACAGACCCCTGTTGTCCCTGATGCAATGTGTCTTGCAAAGGCCCTTGCCAATGGTTTTCCTATAGGGGCAATGGTTGCAACCGGGGAGGCAATGGAATTCCTTCCCCCAGGCACACACGCCTCCACATTTGGTGGTAATCCCCTTGCATGCGCTGCGGCAAAGGCAGTTCTTGACACAATACTTGAGCCTGGATTCCTTGAAAATGTCAGGGAAACAGGTCAATATTTCAGGCAGGGCCTTGAAAGTATTGCATTGTCCAATAAAGACAAAATAAAAGAGTGCAGGGGCAGGGGAATGATACAGGCAATCGAGCTTGCCGCCCCTCAACCTGATCTTGCCATGCAGATACTTGAAGACCGCTGTCTGGTGCTCCTTGGACACGGACGCATACTTCGTTTCCTGCCACCGCTTATTGTGACCAGGAACGAGGTTGACCGCATGCTGGAGGTAGTTGAGAAGAGGCTGGCCCAAATAGCATAAAGTTGAAAGCTCAAGGCTGAAAGCCTGAAAAGATAAAAGCTGAACCGCAAAGGACGCCAAGAACGCAAAGTTTTTGGATTTACAAATCCATAAAAATTTCGTAACTGTTCAGCGTATTAACAGTAATAAGGATTCGTGAATGGTCTTGTTTTTCCGTTCCGGTGAAGAATTTCTTGTTTTTCTAAGGCTCGCTATGCCAAAATCGCAAAACTCGCTCGTGCCTCGCTCAGACAGACGCGATTTTATGGCTGCGCTTCGCCAAGAAAAACTACGAAATTCTTCATAGTCACTCCAAAACAAGACCATTCACTACGCTGAATAGATACAAATTCATTTTACCAGGATTCACAGATGACTACAGCAACAGACAACAGTAACAACTCTGGCCCCAGGCACTATCTGCAGGTTTCTGACCTGGACAGAAAGACATTACTGAGCCTTATTGAAAGGGCAATACAGCTCAAGAATAACCAGAAGGCCGGGCGCCCATACAGACCAGCAATAGACAAGGTGCTGGGCATGATGTTTGAAAAGCCCTCTACCCGTACCCGCATATCATTTGAGGCAGCAATGTACCGCCTTGGCGGAAATGTGGTGTTTATGCCATCCAGGGACCTTCAGCTGAGGCGCGGTGAGCCCCTGAAGGATACGGCAAGGGTCTTTTCCCGCTACCTTGACTGCATTGTTGTACGCACCTTTGGTCAGGAGATTGTTGAAGAACTTGCCAGGTGGTCATCTATCCCGGTAATAAACGGGCTTACCACTGAACATCACCCGTGCCAGATACTCTCGGACATCATGACAGTAGTTGAGTACAAGGGCAATGAACTTGAAAAGCTTAAAATTGCCTGGGTTGGAGACGGCAACAACATGGCACATTCCTGGATACAGGCAGCAGCCCGCATGGGATTTTCTCTCTACCTTGCCTGTCCAGAGGGATACGAGCCTGATGCCGAAATCCTCAAAAAGGCAAGGGATGAGGCAGGATCAAAAATAGTCCTTACCAGCTCTCCTGAAGAGGCTGTTGACCTTGCCGATGTGGTGAATACAGATGTGTGGGCAAGCATGGGACAGGAAGACGAGGCAGAGGAGCGCCAGAAAATATTCAGGCCCTATCAGTTAAACTCTGCCCTGCTTAAAAAGGCAAAGTCAGATGCCATTGTCCTGCACTGCCTGCCGGCACACAGGGATGAAGAAATCACAGATGAGGTCCTTGAGGGGCCACAGTCAGCAGCCTGGGACCAGGCAGAAAACAAGATGCATATTCACCGTTCAATTCTTGAATGGGCAATGGAACTCCAGGAGGGATAAGCAGTGGGTACAGGAATAAAAAAAGGGGATGTTAACAAGATCGTACTTGCATACTCCGGGGGCCTGGATACCTCGGTAATCCTGAAGTGGCTCCAGGAGACCTATGAATGCCCTGTGGTTGCCTATGCCGCAGACATCGGCCAGGACGAGGACTGGGATGCAGTACGTTCCAAGGCAATGGATACAGGTGCCTGTGAGGTATTCATCCAGGATCTCAGGGAGGAGTTTATCCGTGATTACGTATTCCCTATGTTCAGGGCAAATGCCATCTATGAAGGTGTGTATCTGCTTGGGACATCCATTGCCCGGCCCCTTA
Source organism: Deltaproteobacteria bacterium (assembly GCA_026996955.1). Taxonomy (GTDB): domain Bacteria; phylum Desulfobacterota; class Dissulfuribacteria; order Dissulfuribacterales; family QOAL01; genus S144-17. The sequence continues at coordinate 2,727 of JALWJV010000092.1, read as the reverse complement.
TAGCCAAGGAGCAGATTGAAATAGCCAGAAAGACCGGGGCAGATGCGGTAAGTCACGGAGCAACAGGAAAAGGCAATGACCAGGTCCGCTTTGAGCTCACCTTTATGGCACTTGAGCCGGATATCAAGATAATAGCTCCCTGGCGTTTCTGGGATCTTAACTCCAGAAACAAACTCATTGACTTTGCAAAGGCGCACAATATCCCTGTACCGGTAACAAAATCCAAGCCCTACAGCATGGATGCCAACATGCTTCATATCAGCTATGAAGGCGGCATTCTTGAAGACCCCTGGGCAGAGCCTCCAGAGGATATGTTTGTATGGACAAGGAGCCCGGAGGCTGCACCGGATACGCCGTCCTATATTGAAATAGAATTTAAAATGGGTGATCCTGTTGCAATCAACGGTGAAAGACTCTCTCCTGCAGCGCTCTTTTCAAAACTCAATGAGCTTGGTGCTGAAAATGGTATAGGGAGGGTTGACCTGGTTGAAAACAGATTTGTGGGCATGAAATCCAGGGGAGTTTATGAAACTCCGGGGGGCACGATCCTCAGGACCGCTCACATGGCCATTGAATCCATCACCCTTGACAGGGAGGTTATGCATCTGCGTGACAGCCTTATCCCCAGGTATGCAGAACTGATATATTACGGGTTCTGGTTTGCTCCTGAAAGGGAGATGCTTCAGAAAATGATTGATGAGTCCCAGGCAGGGGTAAACGGGACTGTCAGGCTCAAGCTCTACAAGGGCAACTGCCAGGTTGTTGGAAGAAAGGCTGAAAAATCACTTTACATGCCTGATTTTGCCACCTTTGAGGAGGATGAGGTCTACAGCCAGGCAGATGCCGAGGGTTTTATCAGGCTCCAGGGACTCAGGCTCAGGATCAGGTCAATGGTGGAAAAGAAACAGTAGAGAACAGACCTTATACTTATGGCTCACATAAGGTGCTGAACTAAAAGTGGGGTAAAACCGTGACTGATGATGTTGACCGCAGGAAGAATATCAGGGTTGTTTTTAATGTAAGCGCAGATGTTACAGAATCAGGCGGCCAGGGTAGAAAAATACACTGTGAGGACACCAGGGATATCAGCCTTAAGGGTGCCTATCTTCTAACAAACGAGCCATTTCCTGAAGGAACAGAATGCGCAATAGACCTGCTGCTTGAAGGCTCAAGCTCAAAACTTGCACTGCACATAAAGGGCAAGGTGGTACGAAGTGATAATGATGGTATGGCTGTAAATTTTACAGACATGGATGTGGACAGTCTGATTCACCTGAAAAATATCCTTTACTACAACAGCGGGGACCCTGACAGGATAGATGCAGAGCTCGCAGGTCCTAGATTGAGCGTTTCAAAACCTGGAAAGCTATTTTTTCAATAAAATTCAAAGGAATTAGATCAATTATAGTTTTCCAGATTTGAAACCCTTCGGGATTGCCGTATTTGCCGCATCTCCTTTGTCAGAGGAATTCCCATATAGCCGACTATTATGGGGATTCCTCTTTCGCGGATCTGCAGCAAATCCGACAATCGCTCAATCTAGGCAGGTGAAATTTAATAAACCATTTGTATCTATTCAGTGTGGTAAATGGTCTTGTTTTGGAGTGACTCTGAAGAATTTCGTAGTTTTTCTTGGCGAAGCGCAGCCAAAAAATCGCGTCTGTCTGAGCGAGGCACGAGCGAGTTTCGCGATTTTGGCGTAGCGAGCCCTAAAAAAACAAGAAATTATTCACCGGAACGGAAAAACAAGGCCATTTACCAACCTTATTAAAGTTAATGCGCTGAATAGTTACAACCATTTTACTTGACATATCATCGCTCTTACTGAAAGTCCCACACAGGAGACATTATGCACAGAATGCACCAGAACCATTACCGTGTCTATTACAGGCAGTTTTCACCACTTGCAGCCCTTGGAATGATAATCCTGGGCGTGGCCTTCTTCTTCCTGACACTTCCCATATTTCTGGCAGCCCTTGCCATGTTTGCAGGCTTTGCGGCCTGGCTTGGCTGGCGCATAAAGAAGACCATTGACCAGATGGAAAAGGAGATTATAAGGCAGAGACAGGAATCGGAACAGATGTTCAGGTATGATGATACTGAAGTAATAGATGTTACACCTGAGTCTGAAAAGAAATAGTTCAATCGATTCGGCTGACAATCGAGCAGGGCGAGGCAGCAATACTACCTCACCCTTCTCACAAAATCGAAAGAAAGACACCAATAGTTAGATTGTGTCCATCCAAGAATTGATATCGCTCTGATTTAATTGTCTAAAATGGGAAAAATGGGGTGGACTTTTTCGTTCGATTTATTAGGATGCAAAACCGTAACCAGCGGAATTTACGTAACAAATAAATCGATCGAGGTGACTGCCATGCGAAAAAGCCACGAAAAACAGCTTCCCCTTTGCCAGCCAATACCTGACCACCCCAAAGCAAAAGAAATGAAAGAGATCAGTCACATTCTGGATCAGAATCGTAGCATATACGATCGTGTGCTACAAGACATCTCCAATGGAAAGTCAAACACCGGAGCTCAAGGCATGACTGCTGAGCAGGTGCTCAGGGCAGCCTTGATCAAACAAATGATGGGCTTCAGTTACCAGGAACTGGAATTTCATTTGAAAGACTCCGTTACATATCGCTGGTTCTGCAGATTTCACTATCAGGATTCATTCGGGAAATCCACTCTGAACCAGAACATAAAGGCAATCACCCCGAAAAC
>JALWJV010000091.1 GCA_026996955.1 Deltaproteobacteria bacterium | reverse complement strand
GGGCCAGGGTTCTGGACCACGCCACGGGGGAATATATCTTCTTCATGGACAATGACTGCTTCGTGGAAAATGATCCTTTCCCAACGCTGGTTTCAGAACTTGAAAACGACCAGCAGACCGCAGGCATCTCACCGGCGCTCCTTTATTTCCCCTCAAGACGGTTACAGTGTCTCGGGATCAGGATGAATTTTTTTGAAGACAATCTCTTTGAGCCCAGGCACCTCTGTCACGATGAACCATATGAATTGCACTGGGAACGGAGGCCTTTCTACTCTGACTTCATCCCTGGGGGATGCTCACTTTTCAGGCGCAATTTTCTTGAGCAGTGCACCTACGATCCAAGGCTTAAAAACGTATTTGGCGACTTTGACCTCTGTCTCCAGGGGAGAGGGAGGGGGTGGCGCTACAAATTTCATCCTGGCTGCTATCTAATGCATGACAAGACGGCACATTCAACCAGATACCTAAAGGCCAAGGGACAGTTAACTGACTGGCTGGGTTCAGTCCAACTGTTTGAGAAAAAGTGGGGACTTCGGTACTTCATACTCAAACATATCAAAATGGGCAGGGTGGTGCTTGACCAGAATAATTTCCCAAGATGGCTTCCAAGGGAAGAGTGGCCGGAAAACAGGGGACAACAAGAAAAAGGCGCACCCCCGGGTAACTGACATGAAAAAAGGGGAAATTCTGCACCTGTTCAATGCGTTTCAGGTTGGAGGCGCAGAACGGCAGCACATGGAGCATGTCAAGCGCCTTGATCCGAATTTCCATCAGGCCTGTTGGGCGCCCTGCAGCGGGCCAATTGAAGGAGAGCTTGAGGAGCTGGGCATACCCAATACCACAGGCGGGCCGGAGGAGGTAGTGAAACTCCTTGCAAGGGTGGACTTCGATTGCATAGTCATGAGAACAAACTGGTACTTTGACGAGCTCCAAGATATTCTGGGTAGTTACCCTGCGCCCATACTGTTTATCAAGGACTATCTTCGCTGGTACCAGGGCAATAACCGGTATCTGGACCCGGAATATGATGCAAGGGTGTGCTGTCTGGCCAATCAGGTATTCTTTGCCGGTCCATCATTGCGCCAGGGATTTCATGATATGGGATTAATGGGAAAGGGGGAGGCCATGCTCTTTAACGGTATAGACCTGTCTGTCATGCCTATGGAAGTACGAAGCCCTCCGCAGTCACCCATAAAAATAGGTATGCTTGCCAACATAGTCCCACGTAAAAATCAGCTGAAGGTTATTACGCTCCTGAAGAGTAAACTCAAGGGCCATTGTTTTAAACTCATTTTAGGGGGCGATATCCAGGACGAGGAGTACGGAAGAAAGGTAATGGATGCCGCCCAGGGCCTTGATGTAGAGATATGTGGTTATGTCAGTGATCCTGTCAGTTTTTTTACCAAAGTTGATATTTTACTCAATGCATCCTCCCTGGAGGGATGGCCTGTCTCCATTATGGAGGCCATGGGCTGCGGTGTCCCGGTAATTGCCCCGGCAGTGGGAGATATCTCTGAACTCCTTGACCACGGCAGGGCCGGACTCCTGTTTGAGCCAGGAGATATTTCGGGCCTTCCCACCATGCTCGAGCACATATGTAAACCAGAAACCTACAGGAATTTTTCCGCAAACGGGATCAGGCGGGTCAAAAGATTCGACATCAAAAACATGGCAAGGCAACTGGAGGAGGCCATAGAGTGCTTAGTGGCCAACCGCCTGCCCTGCCCCTCTACAGTGGATCAAAATGCCGGACAATAGAAAAAGGGCCCGGGAAGTACTGGCAATCATTCCCGCACGGGGTGGCTCCAAGGGCCTTCCGGGAAAAAATATAAGGCCGCTTTGCGGCAGGCCGCTGATAGACTATACAATCTCCGTGGCCCTGGCTGCAAAGAATATCTCCAGAGTAATTGTCTCCACGGATGATGAACAGATAGCCCAAATCGCAAAGGAGTGCGGGGCGGAAGTCCCCTTTTTGAGGCCAGCGGAACTATCCGGTGACAATGCCATAATTAGTCATGCAATATCACATGTGATCTCAGGGCTTTACAAAGAAGGCTATGTCAGTGATGCAAGGGTAATCATGTACCCAACGCATCCCTTCCGCAGCGTAGATACGGTGGAGGGCCTGATTGATATACTGCTTTCAGGATACAAAGAGGTTACGACATATATTAAGGTCTCCAATCCTCCATTTTCCTTTTTGAGCCGGTCCGAAAACGGCGTCCTGTGCCAACTCCTTGATCATGGGACACCACCCAAAAATAACATCTATTTTAAGGGCTCGGGATATCTCTATGGAGTGTTCCACAAAAACTATCAGTGCCTTTATGACAAGTACGTCCATACCATTACAGACCCGGTAGAGGCAGTGGATATAGACACCCTTGAGGACTTTTTCCTTGCTGAAGAAATAATTGAAAACGGCCTCTATGCACAAAGGGGCAAAGAGATGAAATGAATGGTAAATGATAGTTGTAGCTGCCCTATTTACATCCGCCGATGAACTTGACTGGAAGTCCAGCAGGGCACAACCCTTTTTACAGGGGAATGCTGAAAAATTATCTGAATTGGCAAAGAAGCATCAGGTCTATATCCTAACTGATCAGCCTGCCTTAAAGACACATTTCGGTAATATGAGGTTTAGGACCACACCTCCCCAGGGAAACAGGCTGGATAGTGATCAAATCAATACAATCGTCTCATGCATGGAGCTTGCGGAAAATACATCCATTGCGGTTTTAAACTTGCATTGCCCATTTATTGAGCCTTCTGACTTATTAAGTGCGATAAAGAAACATGTTGCAACGGACATTACGCATATATCCATAAGGCCTTCAGAACCATCTCCCTGTCAAATCGAAAGGCATTTTGACATATTGCAGGCGGGATCTGTGCATTTAATCTCTGGAAGAAGCGGTGACCAATGGCCCGCATCATGGCTGATATCCAAAAAATTTCCGTTTCCGTGGTCTGTTCATACACAGACAAAAGATGCAAAAATCTTTCTGAGGAGTCCAGGTCACCAGAAAGCATCATTTATCCCACTTGACAACTTCCCACGGGACATCAAAAAGGATGAATACGTTTTCATAAGGGAATCTGATTTTATGGCCCGCATAGGCATCCCCTGCCGTGAGACCTCAAGGACCATTCACCTATCCAACCATTTTCAAAACCATGACTTGATGACATTCGATATCCAGAACGAAGCGATGATATTTCGTTTTCCCGCCTCTTCCCTGGACGGGAAGCTTACTCTTATGCCATTTGACCATCTCGGCCCCTTGCCCCATGAGCAGCTTATCATGCGCACCAGCCGGAAACAGCGGCATTACCCTGTAGAGATACCAAACCATGTTTCCGGCTTCCTTTATACACTAACAAGGACAGTGAGCCGGGGCCATGTCCAGAATACAGTCAGGTTTGATCCTGGAGGGGTCTTATGGCAGGATGGAATAAATCTGCAAACCCGGCAAGCTATATCCGGGAGACAGTCATGTCCCGAGACCTTTAATTTTTCCGAAGAGTTCGTAGTTGGCAAAGTTGCGGATCTCAATGACCTTGAAAGGGCCATGGCCGCTGGACGGGTCATTGGTATCAGGACTTCTCGCCCCTTGCTAAGGATACACAGCCCTCTTGATATTCTCAGGGCCAGGGCCATAACAAGGGCCAGGACCACAGAACAGGCATGCAGAGGCTCATAAACATTAGAAGGCGGATTGCGGCTTTTCATGAACAGGGCCCCGAGATGACCGCAGAGACCCTGGTAAACGCGTTTACCCAAATCCACGGGCTGATTACACAGTTAGAACGAAATTGGCAGAATGCGTGCGCAAATACGATACTTTCAAAAAATATCTCATACAGTTTTAGGCCTTTACCCAATGAACCCACTTCTGGCGCGCTAAAATCGTTCCATCTGGGGCTGAAACTTGTTTCAAAAAAAAATGCAGTTTTTTTAAGGCTCTGGCCTGACCTCTTCAGCTTCTACAGCCTTTCTGAACGCCTCTTTTGCCGCCGCAGGCTTGATGCACTGGCCACCAGGGCCATGATGGAATCAAAAAAGTACACTGCCCCCCTTGTCCGCAGGAAGGATAATGACGGTTTGAGCTATGACGCTGAGATCTGCAAAATAATGCCTGAGGGGATCTACGCATGGCCTCTCCATACCGATTACCTGGGATTGATTGCATCCTCATTACCGTCGGGAGAGCTTGTCAAAATAGAAAACGGCGTTTCACATCCACTAAATATACCAGGTACGAAGCGGGACACCTTCTGCAAGTTCATGTGGGGCAATAAGATATTCATTTTTTCAAGGACTGGCGGAACGGTTACGATTATCGATACCGTAAAGGGAAAAACCATCACGTCAGAGACAGGAATCACTCAACCCCACGCTTCGAACATGTTTTTTGCCCCCTTCAAGAACGGCTTTCTCAGCTGCAGCAACAGCCAGACTATTACCCTCTATACCGACTCATTTGAAGTATCTCAAAGCATCACCCAGCCACAATTTAAGTATATAAGAGGCCCAGTCCAAACGATAGGGGGGAACACCTTTCTCCTTAATACCGGCACCGTAATGGACAGTAGCGAGCTTCTTCAGCTTCATCCCCAGAACCGCTTCTCATGTGTCTATGACCTTCTGGAAGACACAGGCCAAGTATATTCCTCCAGGGGATTTGTCACCATCACAGACAACTCGGGCATTCATTTATTAAAGATTGATCATAATACGATTAAAAAACAGTTCTACATACCCTTGGGTTCAATACTGCTTCAGCATGACCCGTGGGATTCCTATCCAAATGCAGCGGTTATCGCAGAGGACTCCCTAAAAATCTTTATCAGAACATCTCCACCAGGAAATCAGGAAAAACAATTTCAGCGATTGGCAAGTATACGTTTTGCACCAGGTGCACTTGATTAAACGTCATGAATTTTATCTACTCTGAAGAACGCATTCGGGCCTTCAGTAACTCCCTGCACTTCGGCCCTGTCCTGGACTTGGTTGAAGATATGTCCAGACGGTACGAAAGGCCTCTGCAGATACTGGACGTGGGATGTGCTTCAGGGGCATTCAGCGCCATGCTGGCATTGCGGCAAATTAACAACATCCAGTACAGCGGCATAGACATGTCCATTTCAAGGTTGTCAGAGGGACGCAAATATTACGAAATAGAGAACCTTATCCAGGCTGACTGTCTTAATCTGCCCTTTCTATCCAACTCCTTTGACATAGTGATGGCAATGGGTGTGCTATATACCATGCCATCTCCTGCAGAGGCGATTCATGAACTGTTAAGGGTCTGTAGAGGGCTTTGCGTTATAAACACCCTGGGGGTACCCGCTGGCTCAAATTCAGAATATAGAAGGGGAATTATGGGGGAAAATCACCGGATTACATTACTTAACCCTGCTCACTGGAAGGATTTTCTGCAAAAATATAACCTGCCTGTACCAGACAGGTCACTGGCTTGGGCCGTGCCAACAAACACCAAGGGAACCTATCCGGTTTACCGTGGAGGTGATTATCGCTTGGAATGGCTTCACATCTGGAGGATGCCTGATGCCTGAAGAGGTACTTATTATTACAAGGGCAATTCCCATACCACTGCCGGTTCAGGCAATGTCTCAGGCCATAGCCAAAAGTACCGGCGGCCCGGTAAGCATGGTCTGCTACCAGGACTATCAGGCCTCCCATGATGTGCTCATCAAACATGTGGAGAGGGCTGCAACTACGATCCTCTACGACCCTCCATTTGAGCCTTTCTTTGATAAACTTTCAAGAACATGCCCGTGCAGACGGATATATTCTGCCAACTACGTACTATCCTACGCCAGATCTATCTCAGAATGGCACCAAAAACACGGGGCTCCAGGTTGGTACGAAACATGGTCTCCCCTTTTTTCAGGACAGAAAGATATTGCCCCTGTACTTATTCCGCCCATGAAGCTTGAGGATCAAGACCCCTTGAATCCTCTAAGGGTTCCAGGACTGAGGCCAGAGCTGGCGGTAATAATGCCACCTGTCATCCATGAGCAGGCACGCGCGCTCCAGAAGGAATACCTGCTCGACTCAGACGGAGATCTCTCCCTGGTATTTTTGTGCCCATCCAGGCATATCCGGGAAATGGCCGAACGCCTGGCCTACTACACGTGTTTTCACATTCCGGGGTTTCATGAGCAAACCCAGTGGAGTTTCGAACTCTCATGTCTGCTATGTGCGGGTGCCACCATAACTGGCCAGGCGCCGGAAGAACTAAGGGAATTTTGTCATGGCGCCTCCTGCGTGGATGAAGCGATATCCATTGCGGCAAGAGCCCGGCGGGAACCGTTCAGATTCAGGGAGGAGATTTCAGCTATTATCACCGATTCTTTCCTCCGCACGCTCATAGAGGACTGATATC
>JALWJV010000090.1 GCA_026996955.1 Deltaproteobacteria bacterium | reverse complement strand
AGCCTTAGAAAAACAAGAAATTGTTCTCCGGAACGGAAAAACAAGACCATTTACCAACCTTAACATAAGATGCTGAACAGTTACTTCTTAACAAACAAGCCTGTGTCTATTCCTCTGCACACTCCTGCTGCAGTGAGCAGGCACCGCCATCATCAGGTGCAAGCAGGGGATCAATACCACTGTCAAGGGCTGCCGGGGCTGTATCGCTCCCAAAACAGTTTTCGTGGATAAAATCTATAATCTCCCCGTCTCCTTTTATGAGCAGATAACCGTTTTCTCTCTTTACAATCAGGACCGGGATTGCATCTATGCCAAGTATGCGAAGGGCAAGCCGGTTGATTTCAGGCACATATTCTTCCTTATGTATTGTGCCAGGCAGCAGTTCCATGTCCAGACTCTTTACAGGGTTAAAATGGAATTCACAGGTGCTGCAACCGGCAAGGGCATCAAGCACCTTTTTGCAATGGGGGCAGTCCTGCGAAAAAATCAGGTACAGGACGTTTGACGGTTCATCGCATCGTGTTATTGCGCATGTGCCGTTTTCAAGGGTGAGGTTCTGGATGTTGGCTGTGGAAATGTTGAAATTAAGCAAAGAAAAGAGCATCACCTCCACAAGGAGGATACCAATGCCCTTGGCAAGCTGCATTGGGCCTGACAAAAGGTTCAGTATCAGTATGGCGCTGAATACGGCAAGACAGTACGAACACCACTGCCCGGCAACAAATGCCTGAAAACTTATCAGCACACCCTCTGCAGCAAGCCCGGCAAGACAGAGATAGTTGAATACCTGCCTGAACAGCTCCCGCCTTCTTCCAAGCCAAGCACTCACTGCGCATGCACAGAAGAAAACGGCGCCAAGCAGGTTGAAAAGCCTGGAGTCAAGCTCCACCAGCTCCTCCACCACCTTGCAGCCCTTGTTAAGGCAGAGAGGCTCACCGCGTCCAACAATGAGAAGTATCTGTGCCAGTATTACTGATGCAAAAAAGGCTGCTGCAAAGGCAGCCCATTTGAGTCTGTTTTTAGAAGTATCTATTCTGGTCATGGATTAATCATGGGTTGGTCATGGTCCACTCATGGTTCATTCCTGGCCGGCAACCGCAGAGCTGGCATTAGCTCAATTGTATCTATTCAGCGTGGTAAATGGTCTTGTTTTGGAGTGACTTTGAATAATTTCGTAGTTTTTCTTGGCGAAGCGCAGCCATAAAATCGCCTCTCGCTGAGCGAGGCACGAGCGAGTTTCGCGATTTTGGCGGAGCAAGCCTTAGAAAAACAAGAAATTGTTCTCCGGAACGGAAAAACAAGACCATTTACCAACCTCATTCAATAATGCGCTGAACAGTTACGCTCAATTACAGATATACCTCTATAAACAAACCCGGCCCGGGCCAATAATATTATCTGTCCCGGGCAGTACAGTTACTCAAGCTTTCCCAGGGCCTTTTCAAGCCTGTCCATGCCCTCCTTGATAACTGCCATGTCAGTGGCATAGGAGAAGCGAATGAACCTGTCATCGCCAAATGCAATCCCGGGCACGCATGCAATCCGGGCAGATTCAAGCAAGTAGTCTGCAAGGGTCAGGGAGTCAGATATGGTGCCTCCTGCATGCTTTTTGCCGTAGAAGGCAGACATATCCGGGAAGGCATAGAACGCACCTGAAGGTTCCACACACTTAACGCCCTCAATGCCCCTTAGCCTTGAAACAATGTATTCCTTGCGCTCAGCAAATGCGCTGTTCATGGTCTGGATACAGTCCTGGGGACCGGAGAGCGCGGCTGCCGCTGCCTTCTGGGCAATGGAGTTGGGATTTGATGTGCTCTGGCTCTGTATCTTTGAGGTTGCCTTTACAACAGCAGCAGGACCTGCAAGATAACCTATGCGCCAGCCGGTCATTGCATAGGTCTTTGAGACACCGTTTACAATAAGTGCCCTGTCACGGCATTCAGGGTTAATGGACACAACATTTGCCGGCGCCTTGCCGTCGAAGCGAATTTCATCATATATGTCGTCAGAGATGATGTAAAAACCGTGCTGGATTGCAAGGCGGGCCACCTCCTCCAGGTCTTTTTCAGAGTAGGCAGCGCCAGTCGGGTTGGAAGGGCTGTTCAGGATAATTGCCCGGGTCCTGGAGGTGATCATTGAGGCAAGGCCATCAATGTCCAGAGCAAATCCGTCGTCGGCACTGCACATGAGGAACTGGGGAACTCCACCTGCAAGCTCAACCAGGGCGGGATAGGAAACCCAGTATGGTACAGGGATAATTACCTCGTCACCCGGATCAAGTATTGCCTGCATGATGTTGTAGAGAACCTGTTTGCCACCGGTAGAGGCAATTATCTCGTCAGCAGAATATTCCGTATTGTAATCCCGCTTCATCTTGGCAGCTATTGCCTCTTTAAGCTCAGGGATACCTGCAACAGCAGTATATTTTGTAAAACCATCTCGGATTGCCTTGATTGCAGCCTCCTTTATGTGGTCAGGTGTGTCAAAATCAGGCTCACCTGCCGAGAGGTTTACAATATCAACTCCCTGTGCCTTGAGCGCCTTTGCCTTGGCATCAACTGCAAGGGTGGGTGAAGGTTTAAGGTTCCTTACTCGTTCAGCTAGCGGTGCTTCCCACGACATTTGGAATCTCCTTGTAATTCATGAAATATATGGTGAAAATGGATGTTTTAGCCTTTCTGCCTCAGGGTCGTACTCAACACGCATGAGGTAAAGCCCCTGGGGCGGGGCAGTTATGGCCGCCTCTGCCCTGTCCCGTGCCTCAAGTATTGCCCTTACGTCATGCACGTCCCGTCGTCCTGTCCCTATTTCCACAAGTAAACCCGTTATATTACGCACCATATAACGAAGGAATCCGTCTGCGGCAATAGTAAACATTATATTATTGCCATTGGAAGGGGGGAAAAGGGGGGTGCGGGCATGGGTAACATTGCACAAACTTACCGTGCGCACCCTGGTCTTTGCAGATGAGCCGCTTGCAGTAAATGATGAAAAATCATGGGTGCCTTCAATGACCCTGGCGGCTTCATGCATTGCCTCAATATCAAGCTCATTGCGGGTATAGACCCACGCCCTGTCCTCCCAGAGAGGAAGTCTGGTCCTGGAATTTATTATCAGGTACTGATAGATCTTTGAGACAGCACTCCCGATGGCATGAAACTTCCACGGAACATCCTTTGCTTCAAGCACTGCAATATCTTGGGGCAGCAGGCTGTTAAGGCCCTTCACAAGGCCATCAAGGGGGATCTGTGATTCCGTGCGGAAATTTACAACCTGGCCAAGTGCATGGACACCTGCATCGGTTCTTCCTGATGCAATAATGGAAGGTTCCTCTGAAGTTATTGTGGCAATGGCACGTTCAAGGACCTCCTGCACTGTTTTTACATCAGGCTGCTTCTGCCAGCCGTGATAATGCGTACCACAGTAACTGATGGTAAGTTTTATGTTACGAAATATTTTTCTCTTGTGTGCCACGGTTATTATTTATGGCATGCATAGGCATGTTATGGCATAGTGAGTTGTCATTAATAATTTTTTCAGGGAAAACGTATGCACACCAACTACACTCCATTAAGAGCCCTGTACGCCTTTTATGATGATTTTATCAAGGGTATTCCATTTGCCTGCCGCAGCGGCTGCAATGTCTGCTGTACTGTTAATGTGGCTGTTACCAGCCTGGAAGCCGCACTTATTGCTGACAGCCTGAATCAGCATGGCACAGCCAGCCCCGCGGATATTCCTTCAGACATCATAAAACAGGCAGCATCCTCGCCAGGTTATACCCCTACCACCACAATCAACAGGAATACCTGGGAACTGATACGCGGGCAGGATGCCACAGAGGACAGTGGGGAACACAGTGACGGTACCTGTCCGCTTCTTGATTCAGAAGGGTTATGCACAGTTTATGAAGCACGTCCCTTTGCATGCAGGGCAATGTCTTCCACAACCCCTTGCGACAAGGGTGGCTCTGCGGCAATGGAACCGTTTCTTGTCACTGTAAACCTTGCCATGTACCAGATTATTGAGCATCTTGACAGCCAGGGCGGAACAACAGGAAACCTGTCTGTGATGCTGCAAACCATGCTGGATGCTGCACCAGGTGATACTGAAAATACCATGCCCCCTTCATCACTTAGAAACTGCACCCTGCCGGGCTTTGTAGTGCCTCCGGAAGAAAAACTGCGCTTCAAGTCATTTCTGAGGAGGCTTCAGGCATGGGAGACAGAAGATGGCACACCTCTTTCCAGGTGGCTTCCAGAGGAACTGCCTGTGTACTAAGCCTATCCTAGATTGAGCGTTTCAAAATATGGAAAATTGTTTTTTCACCGATATTAAAAGGAGTTATGTCAATAATAGCTTTCCAATTTTGAAACCCTTAGGGATTGCCGTATTTACTGCAAATCCGGCAATCGCCCAATCCAGGCCTATTCATCTTCATAACCCCATTTTTTTAGCTTGGAGCGAAGGGTCTTTCTGTCAATCTTGAGCAGCCTTGCCGCCTCTGTACGGTTGCCCCCTGTCTGCTCAAGTACCTTTAATATGTGCTGTTTTTCCACCTCCTGCAGGGTAAGGGGTGTGTCACCGCTTTCCGAACCATATCCTGCCTGCCTTGAGCTCTCAGCCCTGACCGGCCTTGTCATCTCTCCACTTCCCTGGCGAAGCCCGGCAGCTTCAATATCCTCCACATCAATGGATTTTCCTGTTGCAAAAATCACCACCCTTTCCATTGTGTTTTCAAGCTCGCGGACATTTCCGGGCCAACGGTAGCTCTGCATGAGATTTATTGCAGCAGGTGTAAGCCCAAGCCCCTGCCGGTTGTACTTTGCACTTGATTTCTTAAGGAAGTAATCTGCAAGAAGCGGTATGTCATCTTTCCGTTCCCTGAGAGTCGGGGTCTTGATGGCAACAACATTAAGCCTGAAGTACAAGTCTTCCCTGAACTTTCCTTCCTGCACAGCCTGTCTGAGGTCCTTGTTTGTTGCAGCTATTATGCGGACATCAACTTTTGTAATACGCTGGCTTCCAACCCTTGAGATCTCCTTCTCCTCCACTGCTTTAAGGAGTTTTGCCTGAAGCTCAAGGTTGATATTGGCTATCTCGTCAAGAAACAGGGTTCCGCCTCCGGCAAGCTCAAATTTCCCCACCTTGTTGGAATCCGCACCGGTAAACGCCCCCTTCACATGGCCGAAGAGTTCACTTTCAAACAGGGACGGCACCAGGGTTGAACAGTCAACTGACACAAACGGGTGTTCGCTTCTTGGGCTTAACTCGTGTATATAGCGCGCCAGAAGGCCCTTGCCCGTACCGCTTTCTCCAGTGATAAGCACGGTGCTGTCTGTTGGAGCCAGGCGCTTTACCTGGTCAAAGATTTTAAGAAGCGGAGGACTCTGGCCAATTATGCTTACATCTCCCTCCTTTTTTTTGAGCTCCTCTCTGAGATAGAGATTTTCAAGCTGAAGGCGTTTTGCATTAAGAGTACGCCGCACCACAAGGCGAAGCTCCTCAGGCTCAAAGGGCTTGGGGAGAAAGTCATTGGCGCCCATTCGCATTGCCTCAACGGCATTCTGAATTGTGCCATAGGCAGTAATCATAATTACAGGCAGGGTTTCGTCCTGTTCCCTTATGGTGCGGAGCAAGTCAAGCCCGTTTATGTCCGGCATCTTGAGATCAAGAAGAAGCAGGTCAAATTCATACCTGTCAAGGAGGCGAAGGGCGTCCTTACCTGTGGATGTCTCGCTGATGTCACACCCGAGCCTGCTCAGGACCTGGGCGCACCCGTCTCTGATATCCGGATCATCGTCTGCTATCAGTATTCTCTCATTCATATCTGAAAAATTGACCTGTATCTTTATGTATCTTCATCCATGGTTCAGTCATGGCAGGCATTGCACAGTGAACCTCAGGCATTTAGGCTCGATACACCTATCCCGAGATATTTACCGGGAATATGAGCTCAAAACATGCCCCCTCGCCTGCCTCGCCTGACACCTTGATCTTTCCACCATGCCTCTGGACAATACCGTGGGTAATTGAAAGCCCAAGGCCAGTGCCCCTGCCAGGCTGCTTTGTGGTAAAAAAAGGCTCAAAAATCCGCGTTCTTATCTCCTGGGGTATGCCAGGGCCGGTATCTTCAAATTTGATATTGATGGTCCTTGCCTCCGGGGAAAAAAATGAAGTTACATTAAGCTTGCCCTGGCCCTTCATGGCCTCGCCTGCATTTATCATTATGTTCAGCACAACCTGTTCAAGCTGGCCCTTGTCTCCCATAATGTGGGGAAGGGCTTTTGACAGGCTGAAAGTTGTCCTTACACGGGTAAGTATCTTGTGGTCTTCCACAAGTGAATACATGTCTTTAATCACCTGGTTCAGATCAACCGGGGCATAGGTCTTTGAAGAAGACCTGCCGAAATTCA
>JALWJV010000089.1 GCA_026996955.1 Deltaproteobacteria bacterium | reverse complement strand
CTTCAAGAGTAGATGACTTGACGGGAAAGTCTCGTTCTGACAAATAGATTGAGGCCTGTTTAGTTGTCATTGCCGCTGGGTGGTAACGTAGATTCGCCATTATTATCCTTCGTATGATGATATTTATTGTTGTGATGTGTTTGACAGGATATGCCCGCACAGATATCCGTGCCGGATTACTTTTCGTGTCCTTTCTCATCATTATCTCTTCAATATCGCAGGTAACATCAGGAAGGGTAGGCTAGGCGCTGAATGATTTGGGCTCGGAAACAGGGATTACCGGGGAGTCAACCATGCCCCTGGCCCTGTCAATAAGTTCGTGCCCGGCCTTGCCAAGTTTCCGGATGAGGAAATCTTCAGGATAAGTACAGCATCGGGGTCAGGCAATAAGAGATGCGAATTCCGCTGCGTTTTCAAAAGAGGTCTTTACCATTGAGTTGATTTCTTCAGGTTCAAGGTCAAGGTTGTTCAGTAGTATCTCTGTGGTATGCGTGAAAATTTCAGACTCCTCGGCCTGGCTACCATAACGGATATGGGATACAAGTTTTATTGCCGGCTCAATGGAAGCCTGTGAATTTTCTTCATGGTGGAACAGTATTGCATTTATCAGGTAGTCCGGAAGGTTCCACTCCTGGGCCATAAGGGCTCCTACTTTCTGGTGATCAAATCCGAACGTGTCCTGCTCGAGTGTCTGCATATTTACCTCTTGGTCCTGATTCCAACGCTGGAGTGTCTTGCAGTATTCGTCCTCGCGGCTGTTTATAATAACAGGAATGGCCATATCCTGGAGAAGTCCACAGGTAAAGGATTCATTACGTGTGGTTGGATGCAGATACGCGGCTATGGCATCAGCAAGGCAGGCGCGTCTGGCAGATGCTATCCAGAAGGACATGGTGTTTATACACTGGTAGTCAATACGGGGAATGGACTGTTTAACACCCAGGGGCAGGATAAGGGATTCCAGTCTTGAGCGTCCCAGCAGCATGGTAGCGTGTTGTATATTGGTAATCTTTTTGGACAGGCCAAATGCCGCAGAATTAACGGTTTTGAGCACCATGACGTGCATGCCGGGATCTGTTTTGATGGCATCCCCGATATCCTGCATGGATGTTTCTGGGTCCTGAAGCATGTTCAGGACCTTCATGACATTTTCAGGGAAGGAGGGCAGTTCATAACCTTGGAGCAGCTTTGCAATAACCTTTTTGGGGTCCTTTGAACGTTTTTTGAAGAAGTTAAACATACAGTTTCTCTTTATAATAATTCGGGCTGCCTAATTGTAATAGCATGCGTCAATTTTGCCGTCGATATGTCTAATCAGCCCGTCTTGCCATCTTGTTGCTGAGTATGGATAGCAGACCGCCAAGCATCATGTATCCTATAATTACCTCGGCCATTGCGGCAACTTGTCCTCCAACAGTAGATGGCCTTATGTCTCCGTATCCCAGCGTAGTGAATGTGACTACGCTAAAATATACCGCAGACAATTTTGTAGGATGTGTACCATAATCAATGCCTACTGTAGTGTAAATCCACGCAAAAAATAATGTTATCGCAATAATCCATACGCACCACAGGGACATGGACCGACCGCAGTCACTGGTGGCTTTCCAGATGTAGTACATCACTGCGTTAAGGCTGTTTTTTTCCCGGAATTCCTTCAGGTAATTTTGGTCGTTGACGAACCGTCTCATGAGATAAGCCCCAGCAAAGTTGATATTTCTCATGTCCGTTCCGAGCCAATGGGCCTTTCTATAACCTGATATCTGTCTGAGCCTGCTGTCCCGCAGGTCGGCATTGTTAAAAATACAGTCTCTTACGATTGAAAGTGATAGGTCAGTTCCCTGCATGTTAGCTTCGGTAAAGTCCGCCCCTGTAAGGTCTGCCTCGCGAAAACGTGAACCTTTCAGGTCAGCGCATTTGAAATCGGCATGGTGCAGGCGGGCCCTACTGAAACTGCACAGTTCCAGGTGTCCCTGGAAACATGTGGCCCTTTCCAGGCATGCCATGCCAAAACCCGCCCTTACTGCCTTGACCCCGTCCATATTTGCTTCTGTGAGGTCAGCGCCGGTGAGATTTGCTCGTCGCAGATTGGCTCCAGTCAGCATTGCCCCCCTCATGTTGCAGTTGTAGAGCTGTGCATGTCTCAGGTTGGCATTTGAAAAATTTGTATTTGAAAGATCAATTCCTGAAAGATCAAATCCGCTGAGGTCTTCCCCGGCAAATGAGAGACCTCTGAGGCTCTCCGGTTTGGCTGAGCGGGGCATGTGCCCCTCCTTTATAGCCTTTAAAATTTCGAGTGCTTCTCTGGATGTCATGGATCTGCTTTGTCTTCGCTGGGTGTGGCGGCCCAGAAAGTGCCTTTTGCCCCGTTAGGTATTTATTCTGGATTGAGCGTTTTAAAAGTTTGGAGAGATGATTTCATGTGAAATAAAAAGGGATGCCGCTATTGCAACTTTCAAGTTTTGGAACCCTGTGGGAATGCGGCATTTATCCTGCATCTCTTTGTTCATGGTAATTCCATATAGCTAATTATTATAATGGGAATGCCTGGAAGGAGGAAGAGGGCAAACTGAATACTACTATTCTTAGCTTCGTTTTTATATAAAGAAATTCCATTTAGGAAAAATTTTTCCTAGAAAAATAATTTCACTTCTATCAAGACAGAAACATAATGCTAACATTAATGCCCTGTCGTTATCAGTTTCTATTTGAATGATTATGGCATATTTTCTGCATTATAAATAATACTTTCAATGTTTTTTGTTGGTATCTGTTCAGATGGCAGCATTGCTTTTCGGTTTGTATCAGGACCATTGCCAATATAAAAAACTGCGAGCGAGAAGCCCATAACTTACCTTGGGATAACTTTTTCTGTCTTTAGCTCAAGACAATTGGGGAGGAATAAGATGTATCGCCACTCATTCGCTTCTACCCCGCTTCAGATCATTATTTTCTGTGTCTTCACTTTTATAACCCTGACTCTTACTGTGGATGTTTTTGCCGATGAACCTGACGGTGATATCATCTATGTTGACTGCAATGCCACAGGAAAAGGAACGGGAGAGGACTGGCCCAATGCCTTCAGACACCTGCAGGATGGCCTTGCCTCAGCCTCTGCCGGTGATGTTCTCTTTGTTGCCGCATGCACCTACTATCCGGACCGTGACAGCCTTCATCCAAACGGCACTGCGGATAGAAGTGCTGCCTTCCATCTAATAAACGGGGTAAGTATCTACGGGGGATTTTCGCCATCAGCAGGTGCAGATACCTTTGTTGAGCGAGACTGGGAGAAATTCCAAACAGTCTTGAGTGGCAATATCGGAACGGCTAACACCACCGATAACAGTTACCATGTCATCAACAATCCCAAGGGCATAAACAGCACCGCAATCCTTGACGGTTTTATCATCAACGGGGGAAATGCCTCTGGTGCTGGCATAAATGCCGCAGGTGGCGGGATGTATAATGAAACCGCCTCTCCCACAGTGCATAACTGTTCATTCATTGAGAATGCGGCTGCTGACTACGGAGCCGGGGTGTACAATTTTTACTCAGACGCTGCCTTCCACAACTGTTCCTTTGAAGACAATACTGTCCCTTCCGGCAGACCAGGTGGTGCTGTTTATAATATTGGTTCCGAGCCCCTGTTTGAAAACTGCTCCTTTGCCGATAACAACGCAGGAAGCGCAGGGGCTGTATATAATAATCAGTCCAGTCCTGTTTTTACAGCCTGTTCCTTTGCCCACAATCAGGCCGCTTATGCCGGTGGTGCGGTTTATAACTACGACTCTTCCGCTCCGGAGTTTTACAACTGCATTTTTCACCACAATTCAGCATCATACGGGGCCGGTATTTATAACTCACAGTCCTCGTCATGCCTTTTACTAAACTGTACATTGCAGTTCAATGAAGCCCAGACCACTGGTGGTGCCCTGTACAACCGCTCAGGATGTTCCGCAACAATAACCAACTCCATACTATTTTACGACACACCTCAGGAGATATATCCTGGAACATATACAGATGCTGATTATTCAGACATACAGGGCGTTGATGTTTTTCCAGGTGCCGGCAATATAAAACAGGAGCCTGGCACTGACACATCCTTCCACCTTCAACCAGGCTCACCGTGCATAGACTCAGGTGATAATGGCGCGCTTCCCGCCTGGCTTGATGAAGATTTCGAAGGTGACCCACGAGTGGTTAACGGGGATACAGAGGACCCGGATTCCGTGGTGGATATGGGTGCGGATGAGTCACCTTTTGTTACGGTAAAATGGAACCTTCAGGTGCAGAGCACAGAAGGCGGTTCGGTCTCTCTACCAGGGGAGGGACTTTTTACCTTTGATAATGGCGAGGTGGTAAGTCTCCTGGCAGTCCCCTGGAATGAGTACCGTTTCCGTTCGTGGACCGGTGACACCAGTGAAATAGCAGACATAAATTCCCCTGAGACACAAATCACCATGACCGGTGATGCCTCAATCACCGCAAATTTTGAACTGGATATCGATCCTGACCTCATTGTGACAGACATCTGGAATCAGGGAGATAGCATATGTTTCCAGGTTAGAAATATCGGGGACGCCCCTGCTTCAAAGGGCCACTATTCAGTACTTTACGTGGACAACGAACCTGTTTTTTCAGAGCCTGTCAATTCAGACCTGGCCCCTGGTGAAAGAAGCAGTATATGTTTTGCTGACTTTCAGTGGGCATGCAGCGGAATTTCAGACGAGGTAAAGGTATGCGCAGATGGATATGGTCATATCAGGGAGATCGATGAGACCAATAACTGCAGAACCGAGCAATGGAAGTGCGACACAACGCCTCCGGTAATAACGTCTCCGCCTGTCATCTCGTCCATTGGGCCGACTTCAGCAGTTATTAACTGGTCCGTGGATACTGTCTCGGAAGGGGTGGTGCTGTACAGCCCAAAAGCCGGCATCTATGATCATGAGGTGCAGGCTGGGCAACCTGCCAAATCCCATTCCATTGAACTTGCAAATCTTCAGCCCTCCACTACCTACCAGTTTATTGTAAGATCGACAGATGCTGCAGGAAACACGGTGGAAAGCGGGCCTTTTTTCTTCAGAACCGCACCGCTGCCTGACGCTGATCCCCCGCAGATCACGAGTTTTAATATTCGGAAGGGTTCAGGATCTGTTCCATTTTACACGATGAACGCAGAGGTAAGCGACAATACCGGTATTGAAAAGGTTAAGTTCTATCTTGATGATGAGCTCGTCTGTACCGATTACTCTCCCCCGTTTGAGTGCCAGGTGGCGCCTTCTATCATGGGAATGAGTGTGGAAGAATTTTTCCAGGAGCACAATGCCAGGATGGTGGCAGTAGATCACGCAGGCATGAGTGTAACACAGGACCGGCTCTTTCATCCTCCTTATGAATGTAATAACGTGCATGCAGAGATAACATATCCTTATCCTTCTGATGTCTATTATATAAGTGGCACAACCGTGCCGGCAGGGACTTCAATACCTATCAGGGTAAACGCCTACCACTATGATCTGGATTGTTTTTTCACCGATATGTCAGGACTTCCACCTGGGGCCCGGCGCTATTTTTGTTCAGAAACACATAGTGATTTATATGAGGTCATATTTTACGCCAACATGAACTTCATTAGCACCTCAATTACCCCAACAGGTTCCCACAATTACGAAATCGACTGGGACATCAGCGGATTGCGCGCAGGTACCTACGAACTGCGTGTTGATGCGGTTGATTCCGAGGAGTGTATCCAGACTGTAACCAGGACGTTCAGGATTGAACAGGGTGAATCTGAGTTGAACGTGACAAGGGAGGTAACAAGACATGGCAACTACTTCCAGGTGGATCTCACTTTCCGCAACCTGGGTACGCTGGACTCTGTATTTGACAAGGTATTTGATACTGTCAGGGGGTTTCAGCCCATTGCCGTGAGTACCCCTGATTATGATGTCGCTTCCGAATGTTCCAGCAACGGTGAGGAGTGTATGGTCCTGGTTGATTTTGACGGCCAAAATATACATTTGGAACCATCCAGGAGCGTTACTGTCACGTACCTTGCGGTGCCGATTATGTATCCCCCTGAAGAGGCGGCGGTATGGCAAATTGGCCCAGTACCTATTCAGGTAATGGATTCCCAGGGAATTAACAGGCAGCATTTTGACAGGCCATGCGTTCTTAGCACCGATGGTAACACACTAGAAACTGAAGTTCAGATGGCCAGGAGTGTTTCTGATTATCTGGTAGTCACAAATCCTGACAGGTTGTTTTCCGCCTCAGCCAACGCGGCGGCAGTGGACAGCCTGCTTTCTGCCATGGCGGAGCTTGCCCGTTATCGAAAGGGAATCCTGGGCTATGTCTTTGGTGATGATTCGGATGATACAGGCTGGATAAAGGAGTGCATCGCTACCTGGGGTCCTGGCATGACGAGTACCAGAAGCATCAGCGAT
>JALWJV010000088.1 GCA_026996955.1 Deltaproteobacteria bacterium | reverse complement strand
ACACCATGCTGTGGAATGCGTACAGGGATCACAGGATAAGCAGGCGAGAGATGTTTCTTGCAACCCTGCTCAATGTGGGGCTTCCATCCTATGTGCTTCACCTGCCTGTAACCTTTGCCGTGATTGTTCCCCTGGTGGGTAGCGCAGGTGCAATCTATTTAGGCATAACATTTTTTGCTGCGGTGCTGAGAACAGTGGTTGTGATAGTTCTTGGGAGATTGCTTCTTGGTAAACACCATGCCACAAAGCAGGACGAGCCCCGTAGGGCAGAGGGCACCAGAGAGGAAAAGCTGCAAAAGGTAAGGCGACTTGCTGAGAAGTACATTAAAAAACGGCTATTAAACATCCTATGTTACACCGTTCCAATTTACATCCTGGTGGTGCTGCTCCAGCAGTCAGGGTTCTTCCATTGGCTTCAGCAGGAAACGGCGCACCTCGTAACCAGCAGGAGCATGCCGGTTGAGGGCATTTCCGTGGTGGTGTTCAGTATTGTGGCTGAATTTACCGCAGGGGCTGCAGCGGCCGGGGCAATGCTCAGCGCCGGAGTGCTCACCATAAAGCAGACGGTTACCGCCCTTCTCCTTGGGAATATTATTGCAACACCTGTCAGGGCGCTCCGTCATCAGCTTCCCCGGTATCTTGGCATTTATCAGCCCAGAATTGGTATTCAGCTCCTGTTGGCAGGCCAGGCCCTTCGGGTGGTGACGGTGGTGATATCTGGACTGCTGTATTATTTCCTGTTTTGACACTACCTTATTTTGAATATAATCTTTAAGTTAATCGTATCTAAATAGGGCTTTCTGGTGGGTATGTACTTGAAATCCACAATGGCCAGACGAGGTTTTTTCTGATCTCACGTTTTGCTTTTTGGAAGGAGATAGTTGTGAAAATTTTTTTTGGTAGGTGTGTTATCTGGATCACCATAGTGCTATTACATGGTGCTGCACTTGACTCTGCTGTTTTTGGCCAGCAGCCGTCAGGTCCTGTTTCCATGCATTCGGAGCTGGAAGGCAATGCCATCTTTTTGCCAATTCAGAAGAAGGGAAATGGATTGTACCGGCTTGGAGAGATCCAGATCAACAGGAATACCAGGACTATTTTATTTCCGGCCAAAGTAAATATGGACAAGGGGCTTCTCGAGTATGTGTTGGTAAAATCAACAGGTAAAATCCATGAAAGCCTTTTGAGGACAAGCGTTGAGCCCTACTATTTAAATATAGCGTTTCTCCTTCTTGGATTCGAGCCTTCCGACAGGCCAATTGCTGAACAGGGCGCCGCCGAAAGACCTCAAGGCGCACCTGTAAAGGTCGTACTGCTAGTAAAAAAAGAGGGAAAGACGGTCTCCGTAGTCCCTGACCAATGGATAGTGAAGAAAGGGAGCCGGGGTGAGGATACATCGCCCCGGCTGGAGTGGGTCTATACCGGTTCCATGGTTATGCAGGGCAAGTTCCTTGCACAGACATCGGGAAGTTTGGTGGCACTCTACCATGATCCAGCAGCCCTTATGGATAACACTGACCCTGATGGAGACAATGACGAGATATGGTATGTAAATGAGAAGACCGTTCCCCCGGCTGGTACGGACATTATTATAAAGATATCTTCTGCTGAAAGATAAGGGTGTAATTGATGAAAAACAAGATGTTTCCTGATATTCAACCAGTTGTGCTGGGCTTAATGGTGATCTCCTTTTGCCTTTTGGTGGTAAGCGCTTCCTTTGCTGATAAGGGTGTTGATGCCAGAACAGTTAAAAAACCGGTAACGGGGGACGTATCCCTAAAACATGAGGTTCAGCACGCTATAGGAAAGGGTCTGACATATCTGTTGAAGCAGCAACAGGCCGGGGGGTGGTGGTCCCAGGCAGAATACCCTGCCCTGACGGGCCTTGTGCTTACTGCCTTTGCCGGTGATCCCTCTGGCTATTATAGGGATGTTGCGCGTGATAATATTGTCAAGGGGTACAATTATCTTATTCAGTGTCAAAAGCCTGATGGCGGAATATACGTTGCAGGTCTTGCAAATTATAACACCTCTGTATCACTAATGGCGTTACTTGTGGCCAGGAACCCGGCCTATAAAAATGTCATAGAGAAGGCCAGAGAATTTATAATCAGTGAACAGGATACTGAGAGGAATAAAAATATAAGCGGTGATAATCCGTATTACGGAGGTATTGGATACGGTGGAAGATACACCCATTCCGATCTTTCCAATACCATGATGGCCCTTGAAGCTGTTTATTACAGTAACCGTATGACTCCGCTATCTAGTGAGCAGGCAAAAAAGAGTGATTTGGATTGGAAGGCAGCACTGAAGTTTGTCCAGCGATGCCAGAATCTTCCAGGGTACAATGATCAGCCCTGGGCAAGCGATGACCCGGCAAATCGTGGAGGCTTTGTATATTTCCCCGGTAACAGCAAGGCTGGCGAGATGAAGCTTGCTAATGGAAAAATCGCGCTTCGCTCTTATGGCAGCATGAGTTATGCGGGGCTCTTGAGCTACATCTACGCGGAACTTGATACCAATGACCCGCGGGTAAAGGCCGCTGTCCAGTGGCTCAGTGAAAATTTTTCTCTTGATGAAAACCCCGGAATGGGGAAACAGGGACTGTACTATTATTACCATACCATGGCCAAGGCCTTATCTGCCGCAAGGATTGATGAATTGAAACTCAAAGATGGTAAAACCGTTAACTGGCGTGACCAACTGGTTGGTAAATTGCTTGATCTGCAGCGTCCTGATGGTTCATGGGTTAACGAAAATGGAAGGTGGTGGGAAAAGGACCCTGTATTGGTAACATCCTATTCTTTGTTGGCCCTGGAGATTATGTGGAGGGGGTTATGATCTCCGTGTTATGGGGGGTAAAGAGAAAGTAGGAGGCAGAGTATTATCAAGAGGAGAGTTCGGTGGCCGGAAAGATCACACCAATGTTTGTTGTTTACAGGTCTTTTTTTTGTCTCGTGTTGTTAGTATGGGCATGTTTACCTACCCGAATCGTTATGGGGGAGCAGGGATCAAGAGAGATTCCTGATACCTATGTTACTGCCTCCCGTACAGAGAAGGAGCCTATTTTTATCCTCAATCAGGTTTACAAGCTTACTAATTCAGTCCTACTTAAGGAGAGGATGGTCCGCACCGTACCCGAGGCCCTTGAGGAGGTGCCTGGGATAATGGTTCAGAAGACCGCTCAGGGACAGGGATCTCCCTATATTCGTGGGTTTACCGGCTACCGGACATTATTTCTCATAGATGGAATCCGACTGAATAACTCTACGTTCAGAGATGGTCCAAACCAGTACTGGAACACCGTGGATATCTATTCCATTGCAAAGATGGAAGTGGTTAAAGGCCCCGGTTCTGTGCTTTATGGAAGCGATGCAGTGGGTGGCACAGTTAATGTCAGTACCATCTCTCCCGGTCTTGATGCCAGAGGTTATGAAACCCGGGGCAGGGTTCGCGGCAGGTATTCAAGTGGCGAGGATTCGTGGATCGGAAGGGGGGAAATAGGCGGTAGTTATAATGAAACAGCAGGGTGGCTTATAGGCTATACTTATAAGGATTTCGGGGATGTCATCGGTGGCCATGAAGTTGGGACCCAGCCCAGGACCGGTTACAGGGAGTGGGACGGGGATATAAAGATGATTTACAGGCCAGGAAATGGCAGTAAACTTGTTCTGGCCCATCAGCGTGTTGATTTGGATGACGCCTGGCGTACACATAAAACCATTTACGGTATTAACTGGAAGGGCACAACTCATGGTAGTGAGAGGGAGCGCATACTGGATCAGGATCGTAATCTTACCTGTATCCAATACTATCAGGACAGCCTCTCCACTTTTGCCAAGGACCTGGTCTTCAGCCTTTCTTTCCAACAGCAGAGGGAGCAGAGGCACAGGGTAAAAAGCAGCTATAAGTCTGATAAGCAGGGTGTGGATGTGGGCACCCTTGGAGTATGGGTACAGGCAAGTTCCGATACTGGGGCTGGCACCTTTACATACGGCGTGGACTACTACCGTGACAGCGTGAACTCCTGGAAGAGGAAATATGGCGCTGACGGCACGTTGTCATCACGTTCAATCCAGGGCCCTGTTGCCGATGACGCCACCTATGACCTGCTTGGGGTTTTCCTGCAGGATGATATTTTTTGGGGCGACAGCTTCCAGCTCATAGCCGGAGGGCGTTTTACATACGCCCATGCCGATTCTGACAAGGTGATTGACCCCGTAACAGGTGCCAGGACATCCATGAACGATAAGTGGAATGCTGTAACAGGCAGCTTGCGCGGCGTGTATTTCATGGACCAGGGAGGACACTGCTCAATTTATGCCGGGATATCCCAGGCTTTCAGGGCTCCAAATCTGTCTGACCTTACCAGGTTTGATTCAGCACGTACAAATGAGTTTGAGGTTCCGGCCACGGACCTGGATCCTGAGCAGTATGTCTCCTATGAAGTAGGGTTCAAGACCAGCTTCAAGACGTTTTCATCTCAGGTGGCCTATTTTTATACTGATATCAATGACATGATAATTCGCACTCCAACTGGCAGAGTAGTTGATGGAGATTACGAGGTTACAAAGAAGAATGCCGGTGACGGTTATATAAATGGTGTTGAGTTGAGCGCGGCGTGGGAATTTTATCCAGGTTTCCTGGCCCATGCCTCTTTTTCATGGATGTACGGAGAAGTTGACACCTATCCTACTTCTTCTTCAGATAAGGAGCGCGAACCCATCTCAAGACTCATGCCCATTACGTATCAGGGCGGGATAAAATGGCAGCCTTCTGCATCCTGCTGGATAGAGGGGCTTGTTATTCATGTAAACCGGCAGGATGAGCTCTCCACCAGGGATAAAAGTGATACAGATCGCATTCCCCCTGGCGGGACCCCTTCCTACACTGTTCTGACGCTGAGAGGATGCTGGAATATTACCCCGCATATCGCCCTTTCATGCGCCCTGGAGAACATGGCTGATGTTGATTATCGCATTCATGGTTCAGGCGTAAACGAACCCGGCATAAATTTTGTCTCCGCTCTTGATTTGAAGTTTTGAGGCATTAAGACACATTCGATGCCGTATTATTTATGTGTTTTTGTGTCTATTCATCGGAACGGAAAAACAAGACCATTGATGAACCATTCTTACCGTTAATACCTTGATTGGTAAAAAGAAATTGTATTCTTCTATTGAGACACCAGAGACATTTCACCAGAGAATAAATACAGACATAAATTTTGATCTCATTTTCACAAGGGACAGTCTTAATGTTGAAAATCCTGTCCTATTTTCCGTGTTAAAGGGCAGCGCCAGCAACAAGGTAATGGTGTTTATCGACAGCGGCGTTGCAAAGGCATTTCCGCATATCATTCATAAAATTTCCACATACCTTCATTATCATGGATTTCAATGCCCTTTAGCCCCACTGGTATATCCAGGAGGGGAAACTGTAAAGGACGGATGGAATTATGTAAGGGACATGATGGATCGTCTGCTTGAGGCCCACCTGTGCAGGCACAGCTTCTGTATAGCAGTAGGCGGCGGGGCCTTGCTTGATGCCGCGGGTTTTGCTGCCTCCATGGTGCATCGTGGAATCCGCTTGATACGCATGCCTACAACGGCGCTTTCCCAGGATGACTCAGGGGTGGGAGTCAAAAACGGCATCAACTATAATGGTGTTAAAAATATTATTGGTGCATTTGCAGCACCCTATGCAGTCATCAATGATTTTGATTTTTTAAGGACCTTGGATGCCAGGTTTATAGGAGATGGAGTCGCTGAGGCATTCAAGGTAGCCATTATTAAGGATTTGGAATTCTTTAGCTATCTTGAGGCACATGCCAAGGAAATAAAAGAGTGTACCTGGCCCGTGATTGAAAGGGTGGTCAAGAGGGCCGCCATCCTGCACCTGGATCATATAGGCAAGGGAGGAGATCCAATGGAAAGGGGGGAGGCGCGTCCACTTGATTTCGGTCACTGGTCTGCCCATAAGCTTGAGGCCATGTCCGGCTACGAGATCAGTCATGGGAGTGGTGTGGCTGTGGGAATAGCGCTGGATTCCGTCATAGCCTGTATGCTGGGTTATATAACAGCTACGGAAAGGGACAGGATCATTTCGGCGCTGAGTGCGGCAGGGCTCCCGATCTTCACTTCAATGCTGGAAAAGAGAGATGTTAACGGTTCACTGGGGGTATTGCAGGGGATTGAGGAGTTCAGGGAACATCTTGGTGGTTCACTTTGCATTACACTGCCCAAAGGGATCGGAGACCGAATAGAAATACACGAGTTGCGTCATAGTTTAGTGGAAAATGCTATTGTTTTTTTGAAGGGTTTGGACGCAAACAAAAAGTAGTTCTTAACATAACATCAATACACTGAACAGTTGCAATTAATCTACAACTGCTCCTGTTTTTCTACATTAGGTCTTTCCTGACCAAGTCTCACAAAAATCCGCCTGCCTATGTT
>JALWJV010000087.1 GCA_026996955.1 Deltaproteobacteria bacterium | reverse complement strand
CCTGAACCCTGCGTGAATATGAACTATAGATAAAAACAGGCTGAAGCTGTAAACTTTTGGTATCTCTTCAGCGTGATAAATGATCTTGTTTTGGAGTGACTTTGAAGAATTAACATAAATACGCTGAATAGTTACAACTTTTTGTATATAATTTTTAAAGGGACACTTCATGTCAGGAAAACATACCTTTCAAAAACAGGAAAGTAACTGTAACAATATCCAGGTAGCCCAACAGGTTACCGATACGGCACGCGATGCCCTTAAACAGATTGTAGGGCAGAATCGCCTTCCATGGCCTGATATTTATACCAAAGAGTTCTGGAACGTAGCTCATATTAAAGGCTATGAAAATCTTCTCCTGAAACAACACGGCGAACTTGACAACGCCAGTGAAATGGCGGCTGAATTCCTGGACAAAACTGATGAAATACTTGGACATGTAAGTAACACAGTCAGCTCCTTTATCTCAGGTGCACGGGAACACACCGAGGTTATGGAGACAAGTATTGAAAATATCAAGAATCTTCCCACCTCTGACCAGCACATAACCAAGGAACTTGATGCAATTCTGGACAGTCACAAGGAACTTATCTACAAATCATCTGAGGTTGAACATATCCTTGAGGAGAAGACCCGTATAATCACCGAACTTCAAAGCCAGCTCAGGCTCGACCCTCTCACAGGTCTCTTAAATAGAGAGGCACTTAGAAAGGATATCAAAAAGGAGATTTCGCGGGCCCGCCGTTACAAATACCCGGTTTCCGTGTTTATGGCAGATATTGACCACTTCAAGAATGTTAATGATGTGTATGGTCACTTGGTTGGTGATTCAGTAATAACCATTACAGCAAAACTCATTCAGGAAGAGGTTCGGGAATCCGATTCGGTTTACAGGTATGGAGGAGAGGAGTTCATTGCAATACTGCCCCACATAGATGTTTCACACGCAGAGCAGTGCGCTGAACGCATTCGTGACAAGATTGCCAAGTACCTCTTTGTTGACAAAAAAAATAATATCTCCATCTCCATTACAATCTCTGCGGGCATAACTGAGCTAGTTGAAGGAGATGATGAGACCTCAGTTATTGCAAGAGCCGACAAAGCGTTGTACCTTGCCAAGCAATCCGGCAGGAACTGCACAAGAACAATTGATTCATAAATCAACATCCTTGGTCCCTGCGTCCAACCCAGCTTTAATTTTTGGTATCTGTTTACCGTTTGCAATTTTTTTCAGCAAAACATTCTGATATTACACAGAACATAACGACTTATTTGTATCATGACTGAAATAAAACCCTTCCGGGGCCTGCGGTACAATACAGCACAGGCAGGCCCCCTTGAAACCCTTGTAGCCCCCCCATACGACGTTGTTGACAAAACACAGCGCGACGAGATAGTTGAAAAAAACCCAAATAACATATTTTCTGTTGAGCTGCCTGATAAATCCCAATGCCAAGACGCATCAGACCAATATGACTGCGCAAACCGGATATTTTCCAACTGGCAGAATTCCGGCATCCTGGTACAAGACAACAGCCCTGCCTTTTATAGCTATGATATAGATTACTGTTCAGGCACCAATAACTTCTGTCGGAGGGGATTTATTGGACTTGTAAGACTGGCAGACTGGTCTGAAAAAAAGATTCTTCCCCACGAAAAGACCTTTGACAAGGTAACAAAAGACAGATTTGCTCTCACCCAGGCAACTCAGGCACAGTTCAGCCCGATTTTCATGCTCTACCGTCACAGTACCACTGTGACTGACATCCTTGCCTCTGCCAAGGGAGGGAACACCCAGGTAGTAACCGACTCCCTTGGAAACACCCACAGGGTTTCCAGTTTGGCGTCTCCTGAAATAACAGATGCCATAACTGAGGCACTTAATGATTCAGTTCTTTATATTGCTGACGGCCATCACAGATACACAACTGCCCTCCGCTACAGGGATGCCATGCTGAAACAGCATGGTAATGAGCCAAAGGCATTGGACATGCCCTTTAACTTCATAATGACCTATCTTGTGGATGCAGAAGATCCCGGTCTGATTGTGCTTCCCACCCACAGAATACTTAAAACTTCCTGGAGTTCAGACCTTGCGAGCCTTGAGGAAAAGGCGTCGGTCTTCTTTGACATCATTACTGCTGCCACTCTTGATCAGGGTGCTGCCCAGCTAAGCAAGGCTGTTGAAAGCAAACTTGAAGAGTTTCCCAACTCCCTTGCAGTGGGTGTTATTGCAGGAGGTGCCGCAAAGATCTGGAAACTTAAAGAAGACAGGGTTGATGATGCATATTCTTCTGATACACAGCAGGCTTTAAAGCAGCTAGATGTAGTGCTCCTTGAAGATGTGGTATTTGGGAAGGTGCTCGGGCTTGACCATGAGGAAGAGGAAAAGAGTGTGCGCTTTTCAGCTGATGGGCCAGGTGCAATAGAGGCCATGCAGGATGACGAGATTATCTTTTACATGCGCCCGACACCTGTCCACCAAGTGCTTGACATAGCTGATCGCGGCCTTACCATGCCGCACAAATCCACGTTTTTTTATCCCAAGATACTGACCGGCATGGTGGTTAATTCCTTAAAACATTCATGATCCGGGTGTGTTCTATTCAGCACAGTGAATGGTCTTGTTTTCCGTAACAAGACCATTCACGAACACATATGCATTCTCCTTTAAACCTTAAAAATTAGCCGCTACATTTTTCAAGGGCTTCAAACCCGGGCAGGACCTTTCCTTCAAGGAGGCTAAGGAACGCACCGCCTCCAGTGGACATGTAAGAAACATTGTCCTTTTCCCCTGCCAGATGCACGGCAAGGTCTGTGTCCCCGCCGCCGATAATGCTAAGGGCACTGCTTCTCCCAACAGCATGGGCAAGTTCCATTGTGCCTTTGCTGAAAGGCTTCATTTCAAATGCCCCCATTGGTCCATTCCACACAATAGTTGCCGCACCATCAAGGGCATTGCAGTATTTTTGGGTGGTCTCAGGCCCGATGTCCAGAATCATCCTGTCATCAGGCACATCACTGACACTGACTGTTTCTGCAGGTGCACTCTCGCTAAACTCAGGGGCAACTACGGCATCAACCGGCAGCAGAAGTTTGACTCCCCTTTTCTCTGCATCTTCAATCAGTGATCTGGCTGTATCAACCAGGTCAGGCTCAGTAAGGGATTTTCCTGTCTTAAAGCCCTGGGCTAGAAGAAAGGTGTTTGCCATTGCCCCGCCTATAATCAGCACATCTACCTTGGGCAGGATATTGGTAATTGCTCCGAGCTTGCTTGAGACCTTGGCACCACCAAGTATTGCAACCACAGGGCGCTCAGGGTTTTTCATGGCACGGTTAAAGTAGGTGATTTCGGATTTCATGAGAAATCCGCCTGCACACTCCTTTAGCAGGGCTGGCACTCCTACAACTGATGCATGTGCCCTGTGGGAAACAGCAAAGGCATCATTGACGTATACCTGGGCAAGGGATGCAAGCTTGCTGGCAAAATCAGGATCGTTGTCTGTCTCCCCCTTGTGGTAGCGCAGATTTTCCAGCATCAGACACCTTCCGTCCTGCACTGATTTTGCCATTTCAGCAGTCTCCTGGCCAATACAGTCAGGGGCAAGGGGCACATCAAAACCCAGAATCTCAGAAAGACGCCTTGCAACAGGGGCAAGGCTGAATTTTTCAACCCTCTGCCCCTTTGGCCTTCCGAGATGAGAACAGACAATGAGCCTTGCACCGGAATCCAGGGCATGCCGCACCGTTGGCATTGCCGCCTGAATACGGTTGTCATCGGTTATGTTGCAGCTACTGTCAAGAGGCACGTTGAAATCAACGCGCATTATCACCGTCTTTGACTTCAAATCAAGTTCATCAATAAATCTGATCATCTTTTTCCACCCCGGAAATAGCTCAAGGCTGAAAGCTCAAGGCTCCAAGTATTTTAGAACATGGACTGGGCTATTGAAACCAGCCTGTCTCCAAGCATAACCGTATAGCTTCCAAGTTCGTTATCATACCAACCGTAAACCACAACATTTGTGACAGGCACTGTGATCTCGGAACAGGCAATCTTGTCAGGGGATTCACCAAGTGCCTTGCATGCCATGGTTGGATCAACCTTGATGGCAGATGTCCTGGTGTGTGTCTCAGTGCCCTCAATAATTGCCGCAGCAGCGGGCATACCGATAATATCACTGGATACATTCTGATCTTCTGAATATATCAGGTGGTCAGACATGGCGCCTTCAGCTGCCTTCTGGTAGATGCCGTTTATCAGAGAGCGGTTTATTGGGGTTTCCAGACTCTCGTCCTGAATGGTAAGATTCAGAATAATCAGGGAACCTGTATTGGTAGGGATTCTTACAGATTCTGCCATGAAGCCAATCCCCTTCATCTCCGGGATGACCAGGCTGAGTGCCTTTGCAGCACCTGTGGTTGTAAGAATAATGTTGTTAAGGATACTGCGGTTTTTCCTGAGGTCCTTTGCGCCTGCCTTGGGAAGCCTGTCAAGCACCACCTGGCTGCCTGTTGCAGCATGAACCGTCACCATGGATGCAGAGAGAATCCTCTGGGGACCAAAGTAATCAAGAAGGGGTTTAACCATGTATGCCAGGCATGTTGTAGTGCATGAGGCTGAGGAGATGAGCACATGTCTGTCCGGAATATAGTCATCTTCATTTATGCCCATAACGGTGGTGACAGCGTCCTCTGGCATATCTGCCGCCTTGTCTGAAATCTTGAAAGGCGCTGAAAGAACGGCCTTGGCGGCACCTGCCTCAAGATGGCCACGAAGGCTGCCCCTAGGAGCATCTGCAGGAGCAGTAGGGTCCCGGAAAACACCTGTGGTGTCAACTACCAGCTTGACATCGTTTCCAGCCCAGTCTATACCCCGTGGATCACGGCTCTCCCTCAGAATCTTCACAGGAACGCCGTCAATGGTCATTGTTCCGTCCTGTTCATTCAGGTTTTCAATAACCCTTGGGCACTTATGCCCGTAAAGGTAGGCGCCAAGCCTGCCATAGGTGCTGTCCTTGTCTATGGCTGCGGCAATATCCTGAAGCCCCTGGCCGATCTCACGGCCAACATTTACCACTATCTCTGAGAAAGACTTCCTGCTCACATGGTGCCAGACACTGAGTTTTCCTATCCTGCCCAGACCATTTATGCCCAGTTTCATGGGACATGTTTCATTTGACATAGTAGAAACTCCTCAAAACGTAAGATTAAATGGTTAATCAACAGAGCCAGTTTGTTGATTATGATTTATTTCCGCTTTCCTTGCCAGACATTCAATAAGTCCGGCTAAATAAGGGAACTTTCCTGCTCTATTTTAACCGGATGCTTGCCAAGAAAGACTGCTCCGTTCCTGCCGTCTATACTTATCCAGTCTCCGGAATTTATCTTTTTACCCTGTATTATTGCCGTCCCCTTCTGCTCCAGCACCAAAAGCTGTTCACACCCAACAACACACGCCTTGTCAAGCCTGAAGGCAACTATTGCAGCATGCGAGGTCTGCCCTCCCTTTGCAGTAAGAAGTCCATCAGCAGATGATATTTCAATAATATCATCAGGCACTGTGGCAGACCTTATAAGGATCAGGCTTGTTTCAGGTTCTTTATCCCGCATTACTTTGATCTCGTCAAGGGTGAAAACCGCCTTGCCGGACAGCGCCCCGCCCCCTACTCCAATGCCACGGCCAAGAAAAGATGCATCAAGCTCAGGCGAAGGTATGAACACCTTGACAGAACCCCTTTTCTTTGTGGTCATGTCACGGCTCTGAAGTATATAAAGCTCATCGCGATGCGGACCTTCAAAGGTAAACTCTATCTCCTGGGGTGTCCACTTCCTGTCGTAAATCATACGCTTTGCCTGGGCAAAAAGCTCCTCATATATTTCAGGGGAGCTTTCCTCAAGGCTGATGGCATCAGGCATATCCATTGCTTCCTTCTGCTCTATGGAGATTGGATTGGTTGAGACAAGACCGCTTACGATGTCCTCACCCTGATTCCCCAGCGTGTAGTCACCCCAGAGGCTGACCCTGTCGAGTTTCCTGTGCGGATTTGCCGTAAATACTACGCCGGTCCCAGCCTCATTTGACAGGTTGCCGTAGCTCATGCTCTGAACAATAACAGCAGTACCCCAGTAGTCAGACACCTCCATGATTCTGCGATATGCCTTTGCCTTTTCTGAATCCCAGGACAGCAGCACCATTCGCACAGACATCATGAGCTGTGCAAATGGGTCATCTTCAATCTGCACGCCATGTGACAACACTGTTTCCCTATATCTTAAGGCCAGTTCCTTCATCTGTTCCCCGGTAAACTCGCGCTTTTTCTCAACGCCGCACTCCTTTTTGAAATTCACCATGAGTTCTGTGAAGATCTCACGGGTAAGTCCCACTGACATTGACCATGACTGAACGAACCTGCGGTAATTGTCCCATGCAAACCACTTGTTGCCTGTAATCTTTGCCATGCCCTCGGTTGTTTCAAGGTTGCTTCCA